>JANNQZ010000203.1:0-18073 GCA_031401015.1 Chloroflexota bacterium
TCGGGCGTGCCTCTCAGACTGCAGATCGTGGCCCACGGCTCGAGCTCGGTCCTCGTCGGGCGGGATCCGTGCGTGGCAGGCACGGCTCGGCGGCTCAGTGGGTGTCTTCGGGGCCTACGCCCGCGTCCTGCAGTCTGCCAGCCACGTCGGAAGTTGACGTCGCCCTTGACGTTCGCACGGAGCGTCGGCTTCGCCGTGCCTCTCATCCTCATCGGCGTCCCGATTCGTATGGTCCTCGTCCTCGCCGGTCCTAGAAGCCTGGGCTGACCGCGTCGCAACGGACACGGCGCGGCTACTCGATGACCTGGATCTCCACTCCGAGCGCCTCGTACACGGATCGCGCCCGTGCGTCGCCGGAGACGAGCCGCCTTCGGTGCTGTCGCGCGGCCGCGCCGACGAGCGCGTCGTAGACGGCACCGCCCGAGATGCCCAGCCGCGCCAGCTCGGAGCCGAGCTCGAATGCCCCCGCCTCGCCGAGAAACCCGGACGCTGGGAAGTTGTGCGCCAGCAGGCGGACGACATCGGCCGGCGAGCGACGAAGCGGGCCGGGCAGCCGCGTCAGGACCGAGTACGTCTCGAACCAGGCATGGCCAGCCAGGCCCAGGCGCCGGCCACGGACGGCCTCGAGGGTCGCAGCGTGGGCTTCGTGATCCTCGACGACGAGGGCGATCGCCGTGCTCGTGTCGAGGATCACGATCTCAGGCTCCTCAGCGCCCGTGTCGGTCGGCATCGATCAGCTCGCGCACCGCCGCCGCGGTGATCGGCGTCCCCGTCGAGGGGATGACCAGCAGCCCGCCGTGCTCACGGAGCTCGGTGCCGGAGACCGGCTCGATGCGGACAGCGGCGCCGTCGAGCTCGAGCTCGACCTCGCCACCCCCGGCCAGCCCGATCCGATCCCGGAGCGAGCGGGGGATCACCAAGCGTCCGGCCTTATCGATGGTAGTACGCATGGCATCAACAATACCACACAAACTGGTAACCACGAGTGGCCCCCCAGCCGATCGATTCAGACATCGACCTGCGTGGGAGGCCACTCGTGATCCGGATCGGCTACGATGCGCCGCCGGTCCTCCCGCCGTTGCTGCTCTTCCTGGCACTCCAACGCAGCTTCATTGAGGGCCTGACCGCGGGCGCGGTCCGGGGCTGACCAAACAGGCTGGGACGCTGGAGCCGGCGACCACTGATCGCCCTTTCGGTCAACCAGGCCCGCGAAGGTGGGCGAGCACCGCGAGCACCCGACGGTGATCGTCGGAGGCGGGTGGTAGTTCGAGCTTCGAGAAGATATTGGCGATATGGGCCTCGACCGTCTTTCGTGCCATCGACAAGCGATCGCCGATGGCCTGGTTCGATCGACCCTCCGCCATCAAGGCCAGGACCGCGCGCTCCCGCTCCGTCAGGTCGTCGAGCGGGACGCGCGAACGTCGTCCTACAAGCACCGCGACCACAGCGGGATCGATGACCGAACCGCCCTTGGCGATCCGCCGGATCGCGTCGGCGAAGTCGTCGAGATCGGTGACCCGGTCCTTGAGCAGGTAGCCGACCCCGCCTGCGCCGTCGCTCACCAATCGGAGCGCAAACGATGGCTCGACATGCTGGGACAGCACCAGGATGCCGACCGCAGTTCCGTGCTCCGCACGAATGGCCTCTGCCGCGCGTAGACCTTCGTCGGTGTGCGTCGGTGGCATTCGGATATCCACGATCGCCACGTCCGGATGGTGGTCACGGGTGGCCCGGAGGAGCCCATCCGCGTCACCGACCTGAGCGACCACCTCGAATCCTGCGTCGGCCAGGAGACGCGCAACCCCTTCGCGCACGAGCATCGAATCGTCGGCGAGGACGAGCCGCAGGGTCACCCTCGGTCGACCAGTGCCCGGATCGCGGCACCCGAGATCTGCTCCTTGGGGATGAAGCCCAGGGAATCATCGTTGACCAGGCGCCGCCCGTAGGCCCGCGCGTCGCGCGTCGAGGTCAGCACGACCTGTGGCGGCGGCCGATTGATCGCCAGGGCTCGGGCCACCTTGAAGCCCTCGACGTCGGGCAGGCCGATGTCCAGCAGGACGAAGTCGGGCCGGAGGGACAGTGCGGCCTCGAGGCCCGACGCACCGTTAACCGCCTGGCCGATCACCACGAAGCCGTCCGCCTCCAGGACATCGCGTGCCTGTGTGCGGAACCGCGGGTCGTCGTCAATGATCAGGATCGTGCTCATGGGGTCCATCGTGCTATCCGAGCGGGCTGTCTCCTACAGGGCTGACACGGGGTCCGGCGTAGGATGAATGGTCGGGATCTGCGCCGAGATCCGGGTTCCGCCACCGATCGGGCTCACAATGGTGATCGTACCGTCGAGGACGGCAAGGCGGTCGGCCAGGCCGCGCAGGCCGCTGCCAGCACGAGGGTCCGCGCCACCGATTCCGTCGTCATCGACCTCGATGCTCACGTGATCGTCGAGCCCTCTGACCCGCACGACAATCTTGGTCGCCTGTGCGTACTTCGTCACGTTGGCCAAAGCCTCGGAGATGACGAAGTAGGCCGCGCCCTCCACCGCCGGCGAATAGCGTTCAGCCCCGATGTCGACCGAGACATCGACCGATGTGCGATCGGCGAGCGACTCGACGGCCTCCCCGAGTCCTCCTTCCGTGAGGATCAGGGGATGGATCCCGAGCGCCAGGTCGCGCAACTCGGAAAGGGCCGCCAGGGCTTCTTCCGCTGCCCGCTCCAGGCTGCTTCGGACGGCCGGGTCACCACCCTCACCCAGCGCGCGTCGCGCGACCTGCAACTCGAGACTGAGCGAGACGAGTCGTTGCTGGGCGCCGTCATGGAGGTCTCGTTCGACTCGCCTGCGCTCGAGATCCCCGGCCTCGACGATTCGTGCGCGCGAGGCGCGGACCTCCTGGAGTTGCGCTTCGACCGCGGCCGTCAGCCGTTCGTTCTCGACCGCCAGTCGCATCGCGCTGGCAACTGCGGCCATCAGGCCCGGCTCTTCCAGGAGGATCGCGTCATGGATGATCACGGCTTCCCGGACACCGTTCCGCTCGAGCATCGTGACGGCCTGACCCGTGCCGTCTTCGGGCAGCTCCATCACCTGGCCGGCCGCGTCGACGAACCGGTCCTGGCCGGGCTCCCAGTAGGCCACCTGCAGGGTGGGGTCGCCGAGCGCGTTGGCCAGCGCATCGCGGAGGCGGGCCGGCGTCGGGGTCCGCCCGAGCTCGACGACGAGGTCCGCAACGCCGGCGCGGGCCATCCGGGACTGGAGCACTACAGACAGGACCGAGATCGGGATGGCGATCTGGGCCACGAAGATCAGGTCGTCCAACACCTCGAGCGAGGTCCCGGACGACAGGACGATCCATGACGCCGACTGGAGCAGGATCGCGACCGCGCCCACGAGGACGGGTGCCATCTGGCGCCGGACCGGGCCACTGGACCGCAGCCAGCGCCAGCCGAGCGAGATGACCAGGAGCACGGCGCCGATCGAGATCAGGACGCGCTGGATCCTGTCGATCACGTGTGCGGCGTTCGGGTCGGCCGCGAGGCCCAGCGCGTTCTGGCCGCTCTCGGGTGCCAGGAACAGGAGCCACAGGAACTCGAGCGGGACGGTCACGAACAGGAAGATCCCGACGATCGCACGGTCGGCCCCCGAGGTCAGGCGGCCAGTCGGAAACGACAGCAGAAAGAGGGCGAACGCGGCGGCCCAGAGGTCCGTCAGCCACAGCCCCGCCGTGTAGATGACGGGGCTCGGGACCAACGTCATCGTCCGTCCGAGCAGCCACAGCATCCCGACGGTTGTCATCAGGGGCCCGAGACGGTTGGCCGGCCGGCGAGCCCAGAGGAAGATGCCGCAGGCGACGAACGACCAGCCGACGAGCACCTCCAGGACCGTCCCGAGGGTCAGCGGACCGTGCTGGGCGTTGCCGGCGAGCATCCCCAGACCGAGCCCGCCCGCGGCGGCCAGGAGCAGGGCGCGAGCCCAGATGACGGTCGTCGTGGTTCGCGGCGTAGACAACGTGCTGACCACTGATGGCCTCCCTCGAGTGCCGGCATCGTCCCACATGCCCAGTTCGACGCAACGGGGTCAACCCTGCCCAGGCCACCCGTCTCCGGGTAGACCCTCTCCCGGTCCCGGAGCAAACACCGTGTGGACGGCTGGGCTGACTCCGTTGGCCGACGCCCACGGCCGGCCTACGGTCCAGTGAGACACGAGCCGATGGTCCACTTGAACCGATCGCTGCTCGCCTGTCCATGAGGGACCAGATGACCGACCGATCGATGCCAGACCCGAATCGCCCCACCGCCGATCACCCCAAACGCAACGTCGCTCTCGCTGCGGCGATCGGCTTGCTATTCATGGCGCTGCTCGCGCCGTTTGCGCAGTTCGGCGTGCTCGCCAGCCTCATCGTGCCGACCGATGCGACGGCCACCACCAACAACATCGCGGCCTCGATCGGGCTCTTCGGTGCCGCCATTGCCGCGTTCCTGGTCGTCGCGATCCTCGACCTCGTCGTCGCCTGGGGGACGTACGTCCTCCTTCGTCAAGTGAACGCGCGCGCCGCTCTGGTGGTCGCCTGGCTGCGAGTGGCCTACGCCGCAGTCTTCGCGTACGCGTTGATCAACCTGCTCGATGTCGCCCAGCTCCTGAACGGGGCGTCCGCGGCGACCTTGCAGTCGGACCAGCTCCACGCGCAGGTCGAGTCATCCATCACCGCCTTCCGCAACGGCTGGGACCTGGCCCTCGCGATCTTCGGCCTGCATCTCGTCGGCCTCGGCGGTCTGTTGTACCGGAGCGCGGACTTCCCGAAGTTCCTTGGCGCTCTCGTGATCCTCGCCGGCTCCGGGTACCTCGCAGACTCGTTCGGACGGATCCTCGTCCCCGGCTACACCTTGACGATCAGCACCTTCACGTTCGTGGGAGAAGCGCTGCTGATCATCTGGCTCTTCAAGCTCGCCATCAAGGGATCCCGATCCTCTGAGAGCCACCGAACCGTGGCTGAGACCACGGCCGGCGCGTTCCAGGCGGTCGCGTCATGAAGCATCCCAGTGCACTGACCCGCTCACCCAACCTCTGTCCACTGCTGGAGGACTCCATGACTCTGTCGAATGGGCCGCATACGCCGTCGCACCGCCTCGTCCCCCTGGTCGCCGCATCGCTGATCGTCGGCTGCCTGCTCCCGGTCGTCCTTGCCCTTGGACCGGCGTCAGGAGGCGGTGAGAGCCGAATGACCGGCGCCGCCCTGCTCGGCTGGGGCATCGGCTGGGCGCTCATCGCCGTCCTCTCCATCCGGTTCACGGACCAGCCACATCGGTGGGCACTCGTGCCCGCGGGCATCCTCGGCGTGACCGGGATCGCGCTTATCGCATTCGCTCCCGGGGCCACCGTGATAGACTTGGTCGCATGGGTCTGGCCAGTGCCGGTGTTCGTGCTGGCAGTCTGGCTGATCCTGCGCGTCCGGCGCGACGTCCACGACCGGTCGCGGTGGCTCCTCTACCCGGTCGTCGGCGGCCTCGCCCTGCTCGCCATCGGCGGCGCCGTCGAGACGGTCATCGAGGCGACCGACAGTGGTCGATCCGCCGATGGGGGCGAGCTCGTCGATGTCGGCGGGCACAAGCTCTTCATCTCGTGCACGGGCACCGGGAGCCCGACCGTCGTCCTTGAGGGCGGCCTCGGGCAGGGTTCGGACTACTTCGCGCTCATCGCCCCGAAGGTCGCCTCAACGACGCGGGTGTGCGCCTACGACCGGGCCGGCCGCGGCAGGAGCGAGCCCGCCACCGGGACCCAGGACGGTTCGGCCATCGCCGCCGACCTGCACGCGCTCCTGGCGGCATCGGGCAACCCCGGCCCCTACATCCTTGCCGGCCACTCCTCGGGCGGGGTGTACGTTCGCTTCTTCGCGGCCGCGTACCCCAGCGAGGTCGTCGGGGTCGTCCTGCTCGATGCGCAGTCGCCGCACGCCACGCCCGTGCAGTCCGCCGGCCAGTCTTCCGAGAACCCGATCAGCACCCTATCGGGGATCCTGCCGGGTCTCGCCCGGGTCGGCATCGTCCGACTCGTGACCCCGGCCGGGTCGAGCGATCTGCCGCCGGAGGTCGCTGCGCGCCGGCACGCCCTCGAGGTCACCCCGCAGGCAGCGTCGAGCTTCGGTGACGAGTTCTCGCGGCTCGACGGCATCCTCGATGCGGCGGGCAGCCTCCCGAACCTGGGCGACCGGCCCCTCGTCTTGGTGACGGCTATGGCGGAGGCCCTGGATGGCTGGCTCGTCCAGCAGGACCGCCTCGCGACCCTGTCGACGAGCGCGTCCCACCGGGTCTTTCCTGACTTCACACATAACTCGCTGATCGAGAGCGCGGACGGCGCGACTGCGGCGAGCGACGCGATCCTCGCCGTCGTGGCGTCCGTCCGCTCGGGGACCCGGCTGGACGCTCCCGCGGCGGCCCAGCAGTGAACGCCTCTTTCCCCTGGCGGGTCCAGCGCAGACCGGCTTCGTTCGAATCACCACAGAACAGGAGCAGACCATGAGAGCGAGTGTTCAGTCCGACAGCTCAGCGGACGGACGCCTACCGAGCGTGGCGGACCGCCCACCGGCCGCTCGCCGCTGGCTCGGGGCAGCGATCCACGCGCCGGCGGTCCGGACCGACAATGATCCCGGTCCGACACGACTCCACGTCCGCGGCTCGATCTGTCGTGCACCCGGCGGGAGATGGATGGACTGGGAAGGGCACCAATCGTTCGAAACCGACGGGCTCGGCTTTCGCTGGCAAGCGAGGCTGCGGCTGTCGCAGCTGGCAAGGATCGACGCCCGCTCGTCGTCCCGAGTCTCGAACCGTCGAGTTCGTCGACGGAACTGTGCTTGACCGCGCCGTCAGCCACTTGCCGGCGACGGAGCGATCTCAGAAGAGGCTCGCGATCACCGAGCCTCCGGTCGCGTAGGTGAGGGAGAAGGAGATGCCGTACGCCGCCGCGGAGATGACAGCCGATCTACGCAGTCGCTGCCCGGGATGGATGACGCGGGCCAACAGGATCGCGAACACTGGGCTGACGATCATGGCGATGATCGCGGTAGCGACGGGATGGTCGTCGCCGACCTGCCGCACGAACGGCCCGATGACGCGCCGCCGGGACGCTCGTTCGATCATCTCGTCGATCCTTGCCTGGATCGCCGGATCGAGCTGTCGTGAGGCGACGAGCGCCGACCATACAAGGGCGACCACCAGGACCGTGAACGCAACCATCGCCAGCGGGATGCCGAGCCACGGCCCCAGGATCGCGCCGCCCAGCGCGAGGATGGGACCGGCGACCAGGTCGTCGAACATCGTGATGGTCAGGGCGATGCCCGGCCACAGCAGCACGAGGCGGCTCACGTGGCGCCCCGTCCCAAGATCGCGCTGATGGCGTCGGCAGGATGCGGTCCCTGATCGGAATCTGACAGCTCGGGCGCCGCCAGCGCCCGCAGGGCGATCAACGTCTGCGCGGCATCGCGCGCCAGCCGCGACCTCCGCCAGCCCGCCCTCCATCTGCGTGTACAAGAGGCCGAGCTGCCAAGCCTGCTCGGATGCTGCGCATGACGAGCGACAGCATAACGAGGTCCGTGCCCTATCCGACCCGCTCGTTTGACAGGCGAAGCCGGTGGTATCAGGATGTGAGCGAACGCTCACTTGCATATGTCGAGGTACCGCATGTCCGTCGTCGCCACCACCGAGCTCAGCCGCCGGTTCGGGCCGATCATCGCCCTCGACCGGCTCACGGTCGAGCTTCCCGCCGCCGGGGTCATCGGCCTTGTCGGCCCCAACGGATCGGGGAAGTCCACCCTCATCCGGATCCTCCTGGGACTGATCCGGCCGACGGCCGGCAGCGCATCGGTGTTGGGCTCGTCAGTCCACCGCCCGCGGGACTACGCCGCGCGCGTCGGGGCCCTCATCGAGAGCCCCGCGTTCATCCCCGGGCTGTCGGCGCGCGCCAATCTCGTGTCGCTGGCTCGCCTTGGACGCCTGCCGCTCGGGCGGGTGGACGCCGTGCTCGGGCAGACCGGCCTCGCCGCCCGGGACCGGGAGCCGGTGAAGCAGTTCTCGCTCGGCATGAAACAGCGCCTCGGTATCGCCGCGGCGCTCCTGTCGGACCCGGAGCTGCTCATCCTTGACGAGCCGACGAACGGGTTGGACCCGGCCGGGATCGTGGAGATCCGGGAGCTGCTCCGCGACCTGGGGCGGAACGGTCGGACGGTGCTCGTCTCATCCCACCAGCTGTCCGAGATCGAGGCCGTCTGCGACCACCTCGTGGTCATCCGCTTCGGCAAGCTCATCTTCTCCGGCCCGATGGCCGAGGTGATGAAGCGGACCCGCGAGCACATCGACATCGCGACCGAGCACCCCGCCGACCTTCAGCGCCTGGAAGTCGCGCTGGTCGCCGAGGGCTGGTCGGTGATCGCCGTGGACGACATGTTGCGCGTCGCCGCCGGTGCCGCCCGGGCTGCCGACCTCAACCGGGCCGCGACGGCAGCCGGCATCACGCTCAGCCGGCTGGTCGTCGCCCAGGACAACCTGGAGGAGATCTTCCTCGAGATGACCGGGCGGGTGGACGGCGAGCTCTCGACCGGCCGCAGGCCCGTCAAAGGGAAGGTGGCGTGATGATCGCGGCGGTCCGGAGCGAGCTGACGCGCCTGCGTCAGCCGCGTCTCCTCCTAAGCTGGTTCGGCCTGATGGCCCTGTTCACGATGCTGGTGAACACGATCATGGTCACGTTCGTATCCGGCGGCGGCAGCCTGCCGCCCGGGGCTCCGGGTGTGGCGTTCCCCACCCTCGCCGAGATGGAGAGCCCGTCCGGCCTCATGGCCGGGCTCGCCGCCGCCTCAAACATGTTCGGCATCGTGACCCTGTCCTTCTGGGCGGTCGTGACCGCGATGGACTACAGCAGCGGGCTCATTCGCCTCCTCGTCGCCGCCGAGCCGCGCCGCTGGCCGCTCCTGGCCGGCAAGGTGGTCGCCCTGGTCATCGTCACGGCCGCGGCGACGACGGTCGCCGCCATCGTCAACATCTTCGCGGTCATGCCGGCAGCCGGTGCGGCGGGCATCTCGACGACCGCCTGGGGGACAGATCTGTTCGCGGTCATAGCCGGCGCCTGGACGAACCTCTTCCTCGCGCTCTGCGTGTGGGGCGTCCTCGGCCTCGTCATCGCCGTCCTCACTCGCTCCTCGGCCGTGGCGATCTCGATCGGCGTGGGGTATGTGCTCGTCGTGGAGTCGCTCGTCAAGATGGTGAAGGACGCTCCCGCCGACTGGCTGCTCGGCACGACGCTCGGCGCCGTCGCGAGCGGCGGCACCGCCACCACCGACTATGGGACGGCGCTCGCCCTCGCCCTCGGCTATGTCACCGTTGGCCTGGTCCTTGCGGGCGTCGTGTTCGTCCGACGGGATGTCACCGATTGACCGCGCCGACGGCGGTGCCGCGGCGACTTGGGATCGAGGCAGGGACATGACCCAGCGAGGCGAGGCCACAAGGGCAAGGCTCATCGAGGCGACGCTCAGCGTCGTCCGCAAGGTCGGCTACCCCCACGCCTCGACTCGGGCCATCGCGCAGGCGGCCGGCGTGGCTGAGGGCACGATCTACCGCCACTTCCCGGACAAGGCGTCGCTGTTCGTTGCGACCGTCCTCGAGTCGAACGCCCCGGTCGTCGCGTGGGTCGGCGGGCTGCCAGCGCGTGCGGGCGAGGGCACGGTCGAGGCGAACCTCATCGATGCCGCGGTGCAGCTCGCGGGCCTGCGTGACCAGATCATGCCGCTGGAGCTCGCGATGGCCGCCGACCCCGAACTCGCAGCCCAGCGCCGACAAGCGATGGCGGCCGCCGGGCCCTCGCTGCCGCCCGGCCCGCCCGAGGCCCTTGCCGCCTACCTGCTCGCCGAGCAGGAGCTCGGGCGCATCCGGGGGGACCTCGATCCGCGAGAGGCCGCCAGCCTCTTCCTCGGGTTGTTGTTCGCGCTCGGCACGATGCCGGCGATCGGAGAGGAAGGCCTCAGCGCCGAGCGTGTTGCCTCCGCGGTTCGGCTCCTCGTCAGCGGGATCCTGCCAGCCGTGCCCGATCGCCCAGGGTGACAATCACCTCCGTAGTCCCGAACGACCGGTCCGGCCACGTCTTCAGGATGGCGAACCCCGATGCCGTTGGTCAGTTGGCCGCTGGAGCTGTCCCGACCTGGCGGGCCGACGCCCCATCATGCGTTCGAAAGCTCTCGGAAACTCGGGACCCTTTGATCGCGAGCTTGAACAGCCAGACGATCAGCACTACCTCACCGATGAAGGTGAAGACGCTGATGGTCAGCGCGTAGTCAGCCACGAGGATCGTTCCGAACGAATCGGCCAGGTAGCCGGCGCCGGCGAGGATCACCAGGGCGCCGAGGACATTCGGGAAGTCGACGGACTTGAGCAACAGGGCGCCAAGGACTACGAGATGCAGGCCGAAGATCGCCAGCCCCAGGTCCCAGCTGTTGTCGAATGAGGCGAGGGACGAGGCGACCTGTGTCTGGAGCTGCGCAGCCGACAGGGCCGTCGCGCCCGCGCCCTGGACGAGTTGCGCCACATCAAGCAAGTTGACAAGCGCGAACGCAAAGACAGCGGCATATGCGACGCGCAGCCACGCCGCGAGAAGCGCGAGGCTCTCGTTCGCTCGTCGAAGGAGGGCGTACAGCCCCGCTGCCACCACGACGTCCAGGATCGCGACGATCAGGAAGGCGGCGATGGCGGCACGGAAGAGACCCGCGGAGGCAAAGATGTTGCTCGTGGTCGCGACCGCGTCGCCCGGCACAACAAGGGTCTGCATCACCCCGAACTGGGCAAATGGGGCCAACAGCGCCATGAACAGCAGGCCGAATGCCGCAGCGAGCGCGACGTTGCGCTGGGAGTGGTCGACGGCTGGGCGGGTCGCGCCGGTGATCGATCGGTTCGTCATTTCGTTCCCTCACTCGTGTGTTCGATGCTGGATCAGTCGGACACGATCGCGCTTTGGGTCAGGCGATCACACCACGGTCGGTCGTGCCACGGCGCCTCCTCGCGCGCGACGCAGCCTGTCTTGTGTACGGTGTACGCTATCGCGTACGGTGTACGCTGTCAAGCACCAGGTTGACGACGGTCGGCCGCAAGACGAAGGAGCCTGGATGGCCATCCGCGCGATCTCGAGCGTGGACCGCCCAAGTCGATTGAGCCGGGAGCGCGTGCTGCGGGCGGCGATCGCTCACGCCGACGCGGGCGGGTTCGCGGCACTCAGCATGCGCAAGCTGGCGGAGGTGCTCGGGGTCGCCCCCATGGCGCTCTACCGCCACGTCACGGACAAGGAGGACCTCGTCGACGGGATGATCGATCTCGTCTTCGGCGAGATCGACCTGCCGTCAAGCGGTGGTGACTGGCGGACGGACATGCGCAGGCGGGCGATCTCGGTCCGCGAGGTTCTGGCGCGCCACCGCTGGGCGATCGGACTGATGGAGTCGCGCATCCACCCCGGCCCCGCGAACCTGCGGCACCACGACGCGGTGATCGGCAATCTTCGCGCGGCGGGCTTCGACATGGCGATGGTCGCGCACGCCTACTCAGTCCTGGATGGCTACATCTACGGCTTCGCCCTGACGAAGATGAGTCTGCCGTCTGAACGCGGGGTCCCCGTTGCGGAGATCGCGGAGACCATGCTCCAGCCATTCCCTGTCAACGAGTACCCGAACCTCGAGGCATTCGTCACCGAGCACGCGATGAAGCCCGGCTACGACTATGGAGACGAGTTCGAGTACGGGCTCGATCTGATCCTCGACGGCCTCGCGAGGGTTTGGCGTCCAGCCTGACGCCGGCTGGATCGTTCGTGGGGCAGGCCTGCCGTAGAGTCGGTCCGGCCCAAATCAGGCGAGACCCAGACCGGCCAGGAGCAGGAACCAGATCAGAACCAGTGCGCCCTCCGCGTAGCCGATGACCGCCAGATGCCACCGATCGGCGAGGATCCGGGCAAGAGCTTCCCGATGCGACGCCACCGGGAACTGCCCCACCCGCTCTGTGAAACCCGTGGGCCTTGAAGCCGCTCCGGCAGGATCTCGACCAGCCGATCAGACACCTTCTCCAACTCGAAGGTCGGATCACGCCTGACCGCATCGTGGGGGCCTGCGACGAGCAACGCCGCGCCGATGGCGATCGCGGCGACGACGAGATACCCGATGACGGCTGTCATGGAACGGCCGGCTCAGATGAGCAGGAACACGCCGAGCACGATGAGCCAGAGCGACCAGGCGAGGTAGGCGATCGGCACGATGATCCCGGCCAGGTGCCATCCGTCGCGCTCGTTCGGGCCAACGAATTCGAGCGTGCCGACGAGCAGCGCGACGCCGATCAGGATGCCGACCATGCCCAGCCAGCCGGGTAGCACGCTCGTCGAGAGGATCGATCCACCGACCAGCAACGTCCACAGGCCGGTGAACAGGTAGCCGAGGTGCTCCCCGATGCCGACCCCCAGCAGTCGATGGAGGGTCGCGAAGACGACCTCCACGGTGCGTCGGGTCGCGTCGCCGTCGGGGCCTTCGGGTGCGGCGACGTAGCGTCGGGCCAGCTCCGGCACGGCGAACGGCCAGCGCACCAGCCCGAGGCCCTGGACGATGGCCGCGCTCGCGCCCACGATCACCGACAGCACGCTGAGCGCCGGCGAGGCGGCCAGGACGACGGCCAGCAGCGCCGCCAGGGGCAGCATCAGCAGGGCCGAGACCAGCAGCGCCTCCCAACGCAGAATGAGCCCCGGACCGCCTGCGACGAAGCGGCGCAGGATCTCGTCGGGCTCCTTGCGCAGGATGTTGGGATAGTCGAACGACCGTCCGAGTTCGAAGAATGCGACGTTGAAGGCGATCGGCACCAGGATCAGCAGGACCGCCGTGATCGTCTCAGTGGTCATGCGCCAGCCCGGAGGCAACCGCCTGGGCGATTCACGCCGACCGCGCGCGGCAGGATCGAACGGCGTACGCAGCCGTCGCCGTGCTGAAGCCCTTGAGCTCGAGGTCTGCGACGGCATCGGCCTCGACCGAGTCCTCGACGATCGCCATCACTCGCTGGCTGATCAGGATCTCGGCGGCCTTGGCGGCCGACGAGAGCCGCGAGGCGAGGATGACGGACGTCCCGATCGCGGCGTAGTCGTAGCGGCCCTCGAAGCCGATGCGACCAACTGTGGCGTAACCCGCGGCGATCCCTATCCCAAGGCCAAGCTCGTAGCCGCGCTTGCGCCAGTCGGTCGCCAGGACCGCAAATCGATCCCGCATCTCGCATGCCGTTCGAACCGCCGCGAGCTGGTGGTCGGCGATCGGCGTCGGGTCGTTGAAGAAGACCATGAGACCGTCGCCCGCGAAGTGCTCGACCGTGCCACCGTTGGCGACGGCCAGCCGGCCGACCGTCGAGTGGTACTGCCGCAGGACGCCAAGCACCTCCTCCGGATCCGCGCGCTCCGCGAACGCCGTGAACCCGCGCAGGTCCGCGAAGAGCGCGGTGATCTCGCGGCGGTGGCCGGCGAGGAGCTGCTCGCCCTCGGCCGATGACAGCAGCTCGGCCGCCTGCGGCGCAAAGCGCGCCAGCTCGGTTCGCTGGCGCTCGACGGTCGCGAACAGCTGGGCCAGGACGATCGCGATTGCGGCCTGGTCAGCGAAGTGCTCCACGAGCCCGATCTCCCGCTCCGAGAACGGGCGAACCTCGTTCCGGGCGGCTGCGATCACCCCGATCAGCTGGCCGTCATAGCGGATTGGCACGCCCAGGTCCGTTCGGATGCCGCCGGCCCGCCGGACCGCTGCCTGGAACGGGTTCCCCCTGAGCTCCGGGTCGGCGAGGACGTCCTCGATGTGCACGACGCGCCCGTCCAGGATGGCTCGGCCCACCACCGATTCGCGATCCGGCGCGTACATCACGCCCCGCACGAGCTCCTCGAACTCGGGCGAGAACCCGGTGAAGGCGCGCTGCCGGTACGCGTTACCGTCGCGAACGGCGATGTCCGCGGCGTCGGCATGGCACAGCTGTGCGGCCTCTTCGACAACGGCCTGCAGGACGTCGTCGAGGTCGAATCGGGAACGCGCGATCGATGCGAGCGTGCGACCGAGGGCTGCAAGAGCGGCGGCTTCGCGCTGCTGTTCTGCTTCGATCGGACGATCCTTCATGCGTCGGGGACGTTCGACCCGCTTAGACCTGGGTCAGGATCTCGGGGCCGTTGGCGGTGATCGCAATGGTACGCTCGAAGTGGGTGGCGAGGGCGTCGTACGGCCCGACCGCCGCGCGCGATCGCGCTGGTGGTGACGTGCGAGGTCTCGTGGCGCGCGTCCGCGCCCGGGTCCGACGGCGCCTCAGGAGGGGCGACGGCCGACGCCTGCGAACGCGCTTCGTCCGCTTCCTCGGTGGCGTCCGCGATACTTCGGCGATGGAGCCCGCCGCACCCTTGGAGCCCGCGCCAACAATGCAGCCCGCGTCACCCACGGAGCCCGCGCCGGCGGTGGCTGACCGCCGCCTCCTGGTCACCGCAGACGTCGAGCGCCTGGCGGAGGTGCGGGCCTTCGTGCGCGAGGCGGTCGCGACCTTCGGCGGTTCGAAGCGTGTCGCGGACGACCTCGTGCAGGCCGTCGACGAGGCGACCTGCAACGTGATGCTCCACGGCTATGGAGGCGCGCCCGGCGAGATCGAGATCGAGGCGGCCCTGCGCGACGGCAAGATCGAGATCCAGCTCCTGGATCGGGCGCCGGCGTTCGACCCGACGGCGGCGCCGACGCAGGACGTCTCGAGGCCGCCGGTATCTCGCCGGCCCGGGGGAATGGGTGTCGGTATCCACCTGCTCCGCACGATGACCGATGAAATGCGGCATCATGTTCGTCCCGATGGAGGCAACGAGCTCACCCTCGTGCGCTCGATCGACGACCCGGCAACGGAGGGCTGACCGATGGCGATGACGATCGATGTCGAGCACCTCGGTGGGAGCCCGGCCGTGACCGTGGTGGCTCTCGATGGCGAGCTCGACGCCTCGAACTACCAGCAGGTCATCGAGATCGTGCGCGACGCGTACGCGCGCGGCGCCCGCGGCCTCGTCTTCGACTTCTCGCGCCTCACGTTCATGGCCAGTTCCGGCCTGTTCGCCCTGCACTCCGCCGTCCGCATCGTGCGCGGCGTGACGCCACCGGATGCCGAGATGGGCTGGGGCGCCTTGCATCAGATGGCGCACGACCACGATGCGACTGGTGCGAACGTCCGGATCGCCGCGCCCCAGGATGCGATCGCGCGTGTGCTCGAGCGGACCGGGATGACCACGCTCTTCGGCATCGACGCCAGCCGCGCCGACGCGGTCGCCGCCCTCCAGGGAGCCTGACCGACGGCACCGGACGGCGAGCTCCTCGAGCGCGAGCTCCAGGTCGCCCAGCGGATCCAGCGCACGCTCGTCCTTCTGACCGGCATCGAAGCCGAGGGCTGGGAGATCGCGAGCGACTATCGCCCCGCCCGGTCCATCGGCGGCGACTTCTTCGACGTCTTCCCGATCCTGGATCCGGCCCGGCCCCGCCACCTCGGGATCGTCATCGCCGACGTCTCCGGCAAGGGCCTTGCGGCTGCACTCCTCATGGCCTTCGTCCGGCCGGTGATGCGCTCCGCGCTCGATCGATCGGCAGACCCGGTCGCTGCGCTCGAGTCGACGAACCGGATCCTCGTGGACGAGCGCCGGACCGGTCTGTTCGTGACGATTCTCGCCGGCGTGCTGGATCTCGACACCGGGGTCTTCACCTTCGCCAATGCGGGCCACGATATGCCGCTTCTCGTTCCCGGCGATGGCTCGGCGCCGCGCTGGGTCGAGGGCGGCGGCCCGCTCGTTGGCATGTTCGGACGCCTGGACCTGACCGCCGAGACGCTTGAGCTGCGGCTCGGCGACCGGCTGCTGCTCTACACCGATGGCATCACCGACGCCGCGTCAGCGGACGGTTCGCGGTTCGGGACGGAGCGGTTCCGGCGCTTGGCCGGCGATACCCATCACGCGACCGCCGTGGAAACGTGCCGTGCGGTCATCCAGTCCGTGCTCGGGTTCCAGGGCGATGCCGAGCCAGCAGACGACCTGGCGCTCCTCGTGTTCCGGCGGCTGCCTGGCTGAGGCGGCTCCGGCACGTTTGCGCGGGCCCGTCACGGGTTCGGGAGAAGGAGGGCGCTGACGGTCAGCCGCCCCAGGAGCCGGAGTGCCCGACGCGGTCGACCTCGATCGTAAAGACCTCCCGGGGGCTGCGCCGCTGATAGGGCTGGCCGACGTACTTGAGCGACATGCGGTCGATCCAGGCGAGATCCTCGTCGGGCCGGATGTCGACGACCCGGCCGCTGACCGAGAGCCAATGCCACGGGGTCTTCGTGCTGACGATCGACACCGATACCTGCGGACGACGGCGAACGGCCTGCCCCTTCCGCGAGCCAACGGGCGAACCGATGCTGAGATTCGTGCCGTCGAAGTCGACCCACATCGGAAAGGTCACGATCTGACCCGCGTCATTGAGGTACGAGACGTGCGCCAGCGCCGGCTCGTCGAACAGGTCGCGCATGGCATCGGGGACGGAGGCGGTCATGGGAGTCTCCTGGGGTTTAGTGCTCATCTAGACACTGCTGGCCGACACCGCGGAGGCATCGACATGGACGGGCCGGAACAGGGGAGCCAGGCCGAGCAGTGCGGCGACTCCTGCGACCACATGCATCGTTGCCAGCACCAGCGTGTTCGACACGGTCAGGTCAGCGGTCACAGGGGCCATCAGCGAGAGCACCGCCACGGTCAGCACGACACCGGCGAAGACACGTGAGCCGGACGACCCTACGCGGCGGAGAACCAGCAGGAACACCGCGGCCAGCACCAGGGGCACGACCGTGAACAGGACCACGGGTGCGACGCTGAGTGGGACCGGCGACGCGCCCATGGGCACGAGGATCTCCACCCCGACAGCCCTGGCGATGAGATAGACGGCGACGTTGATCAGTGCGGCAGCGGCGATCACCAGACCGGTGCGCTTCCAGAACTGTGGTCCGGACAATGACTTCCTCCTCAAACCTGAGTGTTGCACGTGCAATATAGTGGATCGTTGTTGCATATGCAATACTGCGTCTGTGAGGAGCCGCGGACGCGCCCAGAGCACCTGGGAGGCGCTTCCCCAGTCGGACCGCTTCGCCTGGCTGACCTTCCGCAGGGCCGCCGTCGAAGTGCTCGCGGTTCTGGATGCCGACCTCCAGCAGCACGTGCAGATCGGCTTCACCGACTTCGACGCACTCATCTGGCTGCTCAACTCGCCCGACCACACGATGAGGATGGCCGACCTGGCTCGGGCGGTTTCCCGTACTCCCAGTGCGTTGACTCGCATGGTGAGCCGCCTTGAGGCACGTCAACTTGTCACCCGCAACCGCCACTCGGCAACCGACGTGACCGTCACGCTCGCGGATGAGGGGCGTGCACTTCTCGACGAGGCGGCGCCTCGACACCTGGCGCTCGTCGGGCAACTCTTCTGGACACCCCTGACCCCCGCCCAGCGCATGCAGATCGGCGGGCTCTGCCAGCGCCTCATCGACGTCAAATGCGGCGCCTCTTGACCCTGAAACCCGCAGATCAGCCGCGCTTCAGCGCCTCGGCTGGTCTTCATCGGGGCCTACCCGGCCAGCGCGCGGTCGAGTGGCGCCGCGCCCTCGGCGAGTCCTTCCAAGCCGCCGACGTACCGAAGGAGAAGGCAGACCTGGGCAAGCCATCTACGAGCGGATCACGGTCGCGGGCCCCCAGATCGTGGGTGTCCGGCTGACCCAGGCGGCCTACGCGCACGGATTGGCGCTGGCGCTACCCGAAAAGGTTGTAATGGCGCGCCCGACAGGTGTTGGACGCGCGTTAGCAACCTACGAGATCCCGATCGAGGGGCGGGATGAGTGGCTGGCCGCGGCGCGGCGGCTGGCGTGAGAGAACGCCGCGCTGCGCACCGCGCGACGGACCGCGAGGTCCGGGTGGTCGAAGCGGTCCTCGTCGCCGGGTCGGAGAAGGCGGCCGCCCACCGACTCGGCCTGTCGCACTCGACGGTGAAGCACCACCTGGCGAGGGCGCGGTCCAAGGTCGGCG
>JANNQZ010000204.1:0-3493 GCA_031401015.1 Chloroflexota bacterium
TGTTTATCTTCGGTGCGCCACCGGGCGCCGCCCACCCCGCCGGGGGGGGCCGCCCCCCGGCCCGCCGAAGTGACCGCCTCATTCTCTCATTGCGTCGTATTCGTCGACTAGCGGCGTCTTCTTGTTCCGGTAGATCGCGATCACGATGGCCAGCCCGACCGTCGCCTCGGCAGCCGCGACCGCGATCACCATCAGGGCGATGACCGAGCCCTGCGCGCCGAGCGCCGGAATGAACGCCCCGAATGCCACGATCGCCAGGTTGACCCCGTTGAGCATCAGCTCGATGGACATCAGCATGCTGATCGCATTTCGGCGCGCCAGGAAGCCGAACGAGCCGATGGCGAACAGGAACCCGGACAGGATCAGATAGGCATCGAGGCTGTTGCTCACGACGGCCCGCCCGGTTCGCGCTTGGCCAGGAAGACCCCGCCGATCACCGCGGCGAGCAGCAGAACGCTGACGACCTCGAACGCGAGGATGAAGTCGTTGAACAGGACCTGCGATAGCGCGTCCGTCGCGACCCGGATCCGCTCCGGGACTTCCGCCCAATCGGTCGCGCTCACCGCAAGGGCGATGACCACCGCGGTAATGACGGCGGAAATGGCGGCCGGCACGGCCTGGGTCTGGAAAACCAGCCGACTGGGCGCGTCCTTGGTCTGGGTGAGCATGATTGCGAACAGGATCAGGACGCTGATCGCGCCGATGTAGACGATCACCTGGGTCGCGGCGATCAGCGGCGCACCCAGCACGACGTAGATGCCGGCCAGCGCGCCGAAGCAGACGATCATCGCCAGCCCACAGCGGATGATGTCGCGCATCGTCACGACCAGGAGGCCGGAGCCGAGCATCACCGCGGACAGGATCCAGAACAGCGCGTCCTCCCAGTCCTGGCCACCGAGGACGAGCATGATCGCGGCGACGCCCGTGACCGCCCCCATGACGGCCAGGGCCAGGATGATCGGGACGAGCCGGCGAACCACTCCCCGCTACTCGTGCTGCGCGGGTGCGGACGCGACGGCGCCGTGGCCGTTGCCGTGCCCGTGGCTGTTGCCCTGCCCATTGCCGTTGGCGCCGGGCAGCCCGGAGATCGTGGCCGGCAACATCGGCAGCATCCGCGCCGAGTCGACGAACCGGCCTTCCGCGGCCGCCCGGGACGCCCAGTCACGCTCGCGCCGGATATAGGTGACCTCAGTCTCCCGATCCACCGCGGCGATGGCCATCAGGTCGATCATCGGGTTCGCGCGGGACGTGTGCGACAGCTCGATATCGGCTCCGTCGCGGAGGGCATCGTATGGGCACGCGTCCACGCAGATACCGCACAGGATGCAGCGGCTCTCGTCCACCTCGTACTTCTGGAGGATCCGCGGCTTGGGCATCAGGGCGCCGGTCGGGCAAGTCTCGGCGCACCGGCCGCACGACACGCACGGGGTGTCGTTGAGGCTCATGTCCAGCGGCGTCGTGACCAGCGTGTCGAACCCGATCCGCATGAAGTCGTAGCAGGCGGCGCCGACCACCTCGGCGCAGACGTTGGCGCAGCGCCCGCAATCGATGCAACGCGACGGCTCGCGCAGGATGAACGCGTGCGAATCGTCACGAATGTAATCGTGGTTCGCCCCGGTGAAGCGGTTCTCCGTGACGCTCCGGTAGCCGGCGCCCTGGTGATGGGCGGGCTCGAGCGTCGGGAGCGTGGTGCCGTATTCGATGCCGAGCCGGCGCAGGTCGCAGAACCCGATCGCCTCGCAGGTGCACTGGAGGCAACGGGTCGATTCGGCCACGGCGGCCTCGGGCGTATACGGCAGCTCGTATTCGATGTAGCTGTGGTTGCGCTCCTCCGCCTCCAGCGCGGTCATGCGATAGCGCGGCTGCTTGACCTCGCTCGTGAACGGCACGATCGACAGGAACTCGGGCTGCGGTTCCGCCAGTGTCTGGCGGGTCCGGATCGCCGACAGGTCCATCCCCTTGAGGTAGGCGTCCACGGCATAGGCTGACCGCCGGCCCTCGGCGATCGCCTGGACGACCGTCGCAGCGCCGATCCGCACGTCGCCCGTTCCGAACACGCCCGGGCGGCCGGTCTCGAAGGTGACGGCGTCCGCCTTGAGCCGCCGTTGCCGCGTCGCCTGGGGACCCTCCGATCCGGGCCCGATCCAGGACAGGTCCGGGCCCTGGCCGATCGCCAGCAGCACCCGGTCGCAAGGGATCGTGAATTCCGTGCCGGGCGCCGGTTCCGGGCGTCGCCGGCCGGAGGCGTCAGGTGCGCCGAGGGCCATCCGGATGAATTCGACCCCGGTCACGGTGCCGACGGCATCGGTGACCACGCGGACCGGACCGGCCTGGAAGATGGCCGTGACGCCTTCCTCGATCGCCTCGTGGACCTCGTTCGAAGCCGGCATGTCCTTCATGTCGCGGCGATAGACCAGGGTGACCTCTTTCGCTCCCTGGCGAACCGAGGTGCGTGAGCAGTCCATCGAGGTGAACCCGCCGCCGATCACCACGACGCGCTTGCCGGTGTGATTCGGGTACGGCAGGCCGAGGGTGGCTGTCCGCAGGTATTCCAGGCCGTCGATGCATTCAGTGGCATCCTCGCCGGGGATGCCCAGCTTGTTTGTGTCGTAGCAACCGATGGCTACGACCACGGCATCGAATCCCTGGTTGGTCAGGTCGTCCAGGCTGAAATCTCGCCCCAGTCCGGCGTTGTAGATCATCTTGCCGCCGAGCCGGGTGATCGATTCGTACTCGGCTTCGAGGACCTCGACCTTGGGCAGGCGATACTGCGGGATCCCGTACCGGAGCATCCCGCCGGCGGCCGGGTCCCGCTCGAACACGGTCACGTCGTGGCCGGACAGCAGCAGGTAGAACGCGGCGGCCATCCCGGCCGGCCCGGAGCCGATCACGGCGGCCCGTCGGCCCGACGCGGCCTGGCGTTCGAACGGGATCGGGGGGTCCACGCCGTCGTCGAGCATCGCCTTGAGGACCTGGTCGCCGGCGTATCGATGGCTGTCGCGGATGGCGATCGCCTCGTCCACTTCGTCGCGTCGGCAGTGCTCCTCGCACGGTGCCGGGCAGACCCGCCCGAGGACGCTCGGGAATGGGATCGTTCGCTTGAAGATGCGGGCGGACTCACGCCAGTCGGCTTCGGCGTTGGCCTTGAGGAAGCCCGGGATGTCGATGTGGCTGGGGCACTTGTTCTGGCAGGGCGGCAGGCAGTACGCGTTGTGGTCGCTGAAGATGAGCTCCAGGTTGGTCCGACGCAGGCGGCGGACTTCTTCGGTCTGGGTCTGGACCTTCATCTCCGGCTCGCACACCCGCGAGCAGCTGATCGGCGGGTGCTCTTCGCCCTCCACCTCCACCACGCACATCCGGCAGGCCCCGAAACCGGGCAGCTTGGGTTCGTAGCACAGGGTCGGCACCTCGATGCCGTTGTCGCGGCAGACCTCGAGGATGGTCTGGCCGGCGCGACCCGTGAGCGTCCGGCCATCGATCTGGATGTCGAAGG
>JANNQZ010000205.1:0-8397 GCA_031401015.1 Chloroflexota bacterium
GATCCGCGACGAGGCGGCGTGGGATCGGCTGTGGCATACCGAGATCCACGACAAGTGGGGCGAGATCATGAACCCGCTCATGGAGTTCAACGACGACGGGATCGTGGACTCGATCGAGCTTCGCGAGGTCTTCAACCTCGAGACCGGCGCCCAGTAAGAACGGTGAGGAGGCCGACCGTGGATGGCACAGCTCGCGGCCGCATCGCGGTCGTCACCGGGGCAGGACGCGGACTGGGCCGAGGCGTCGCGGTGGCCCTCGCAGCCCGCGGCCATCCGGTCGTCGGTGTCGCCCGCAATGTTGCCCAGCTGACCGAAACCGCGCAGATCATCGGGGCGGCGGGCGGACGGATGGTCGCCCGTCCGACCGATGTCAGCGATCCCGCGTCGGTGGTGGCGATGGCCGACTTCGTCCGGCACCAGTTCGGGGCGCCGTCGATCCTGATCAATGCGGCCGGGGTCTTCGGGCCGATCGCGATGATCCGCGACACGGACCCGGCGGCCTGGGTCGAGACGATCATGATCGATGGCATCGCACCCTATCTCACGGCAAGGGCGTTCCTGGGCGACATGATCGATGCCGGCTGGGGACGCATCGTGAATGTCACCTCGGCTGCTTCACTGCACCCCCCCGGTGCTCTCAATAGCGCGTACGCCACAGCGAAGGTGGCCCTCAACCAGTTGACGCGGCATCTGGCCGCGGAGGTCGAGGGGACCGGGGTGACCGCCAACGTCATCCACCCGGGCGACGTGAAGACCGACATGTGGCGCGACATCCGCGATCGGGTGGCCGTCATGGGGCCCGAGGCCGAACCCTACCGGCAGTGGGCGGCCTGGGTGGAGGAGACGGGCGGCGATCCGCCGCACAAGGCGGTCGAGCTCGTCCTCCGCCTCACCAGCGACGAGGGGGCCGATGTCAACGGCCGATTCTGCTGGGTGGATGATCCACTTCAGGCCCCGATTGCCTCGTGGGGAGAAGCTGGAGATCGGCAGCCATGGCGGAAGTAGGCGCCACTCGCCGGATCGGCCGGTCGAGTGTCCAGGTCTCCGAACTCGGCTTCGGCGGCGCGTCGATCGGGGAGCTGTTCCACAAGGTGCCGGAGGAGGATGCGATCGCGGCGATCCGGACGGCATGGGACCTGGGCGTCCGTTATTTCGATACGGCCCCCTGGTATGGCCGCGGGTTGTCCGAGTTGCGCACCGGGGCGGGCCTGCGTGATCGACCGCGGGCTGAATTCGTCCTGTCAACGAAGGTCGGCCGCTGGCTGCGCCCCAACGCCGACCCCGGGTTCTCGGGCGCGCCGTGGCGCGGTGGGGCGCCGAATGACGTGGTCTTCGACTACACCTACGACGGGATCATGCGCTCCGTGGAGCAGAGCCGCCAGCGCCTGGGCATCGCCCGCTACGACATTGCGGTCATCCATGACCTCGACCACCTGTACCACGGCACCGGCCAGAAGCTCGATGGCTATTTCATCCAGCTGGCCACGTCCGGGTGGCGGGCGCTCACGGAACTCAAGGCCGGCGGCGAGATCGGGGCGATCGCGGCGGGGATCAACGACCACGGCCTGATCTCCCGGTTTCTAGACCTCGTCGACGTTGACGCCTTTCTGGTGGCCATGCCGTATACGCTGCTGCGCCAGGAGATCCTGGCCGACGAGTTCCCGGCCGCGGTCGCCCGCGGTTGCTCGTTCATCATCGGCGCTCCGTTCCAGTCGGGGATCCTGGCGACTGGCACCAAGGCACCCGCCAATGCCGACTACGCGCCGCCGACTCCCGAGGTGCTCGATCGCGTCGGCCGGATCGAGGCGGTCTGTGCCCGGCACGGCGTCCCACTGGCGGCAGCAGCCCTCCAATTCCCGCTCGGCCACCCGGCGGTCAGTTCCGTGATCCCGGGGGCGCGGACGGCCGCCCAGGTCGCCCGCAACGTCGAGACGTTCCGGCACCCGATCCCGGCCGACCTGTGGGCCGAGCTCAAGCACGAGCGCCTGCTCCGCGAGGACGCGCCGGTGCCCGGGTGACGGGCGGCGAGGCCCACCCACTGGTTGGTGGCTGGCGGCTTCGGTCGTGGATGTCCGTTGCTGATGACGGGTCAGAGTCGATGCCCCTGGGCGACGTGCCCGAGGGCCTCCTCACCTACACGGCGGGCGGGACCATGATCGGGATCATGGGCCGCCGGGACCGAGTCCCCTTCGCGACTGACGACCTGACCGGCGGAACCCTCGAGGAGCAGGCTGGCGCCTTCGCGACATTCATCGCGTACGGCGGATCGTACGAGGTCGAAGGGGACACGGTGATCCACCAGGTCGAGACCAGCCTCTTCCCGAACTGGGTCGGGACGACCCAGCGCCGTCGATGGGAGCTCGACGCCACGGGCCGCGAACTGACCCTGCAATCGCCGCCGATCACCATGGGCGGCGTCACCCGGATCCAGCGCCTGCGCTGGGAACGCGCCGGTGGCGCTCGACCGGAGGCCTGAAAGCGACGACGCTTGCCCCGCCGGGCCGCAGCCGCGCGCGAGAATCGGGCTACTCGAACTGGATCGAGTCCACGATCTGCTCGATCTCCAGTTCCAGGTCAGGGCCGAACGCCTCGTACGCGGGGGAGCCGGAGTCCCTGTGCGTCTCGCCGGCGATGAAGAGGTGCGCGCCGTCCTATGGCATCGCCGCCATCGGCTCGGGCTCGCTGACGGTCACGCGGTATGGGTCGACCGAGTCGATGGAACTGTCAATCTGTTGGATGCCAGCCCGGCGCCAAGAGACGGCGGCGGCGCCGCCGAGGGCCGCCGCCGCATGTGCGGATCGGGCTACTCGAAGATGATCGAGTCGACGATCCCCTGGATCTCCTCATCGAGTGCCGCGTTGGCGTCCGGAGTTGTCTCGCCGGCAATGAAGAGCCGCGTCCCGTCGATGTCGACGATCCAGACTCCGATCGTGTCGCCCACGCCCGTGTCCCACCAGCCGGGACCTCCTGACGCGGGATCCCAGGTGAAGAAGTAGCCCGGGTCGCACCCGAGGTCCTCGCGAACGGTGAGCACCACGTGCGTCGCGGACCGCCCGCCCACGGTGACATCCGAGGGCCCGGTCATGAGCTCGGTCCCAGGGGCCGATGCCACGGCTGCCGCGATAACGGCGGCCGATGCCTCGGCGGGCAAGGACAGCAGGTTGGCGCACGGATCGGTGGTGGCGCCGTCGGGGAAGGCCGTCCAGTAGACGGCCGCCTCGGCGCCCTGTGGCCCCACCGTGTCCTTACTGATGTAGATGCTGCGATACCTGAGCCAGCCGCGGTTGTACGCGAGCTGGGGAACGCTGAAGGAGAGTGGGACGCCATCGACGGTGAGCGAGTGCCTGCCAATGGGCAGCCAACCCTCGTCAGCGACCGCCCGCAGCGGCCCGGCGTCGGGCACGGGCTCGATCTCCATCGATGCGGTGATCGCTTCCAGCTCCGCGATATCCTCTGCCGAGGCGGCCCGGTGATGGCTGGTGATCACCAGGCGATCCCCGTCGACGTCGACGACATAGATCGTGTTCGCCCCACCGTCCAGGACGCCGAAGCCGCCCCGGCTCGCGTTGGCCCAGATCCAGTGTCCCTCCGGCCCAGGACATCTGTCCGCGTTGGCCACGAACTGGCTGGCCGGATACCCGCCAAACATGACGGGTGTGGGGCCAGATATGACATCGATGGGTCCCAAATGACCGATTCCCAGCACCTTCGCGAGGGCCGCCGTCAAGTCCTCAACCGAGTGCCCAACGTCGGCAAACAACGGCTCCGCGGCACAGATATCGGATACGACGCGCGACACCGGATGAACCGTCAGGGTCGGGGCGTTGTCTCGCCCGGGATAGGCGTCCTTGTAGATCAAGCGTCCATCAGTGGTCGCCGACCAGCCGGCAGGCACGACGAGATCGAGATGCATCCGCGCCCATCGAATAGCGTAGCCGCCGGGCGCAATGTCCCTGCCTACGGGATCGATGGCCGCAACCGGGACGACCGCGGGCGGAGGCGAGAACACGCGATCCAGCAGAGCCGAGGCTAAGCCGGACGTGGGGACGGAAGCCCGGCTTGCGCCGTCGTCATCGTCACCAGGCAGCAGCCCGATACCGACAATCGTCAAGAGCACCACCGCGGCGGCCGCCACGAGCGGGTAGGTCCCACGGTCATGGAGTGTGCCCGGAACACTCGATCGGTGTCCATGCCTCCTCCTCCGCCCGAAGGCAGCGGCTTCGTCCACCCCGATCATCGGAAATCGGCGGCGACCCGGGGGCCGCCGCCGCACGTGCGGGTCGGGCTACTCGAAGACGATCGAGTCGACGATCTGCTGGATCTCCTGTTCGGGACCGGGGCCGGCGCCCTTGAATGTCTCGCCATCGATCCAGACGATCGCCCCGTCGACATCGATGATCCAGACCCTGATCGTCGAGCCCAGCTCGGTGGCGTAGCGCGCACTGCCCTCGCTGGGGGAGTACCAGAGGTAGAACTCCTCCCCGGCGAGTTGCCCGTCCGCGTTGCAGTCGGCGTCCTCGCCAAAGGTGAGCACGACGTGCTTGGCGGGATACCCACCAACGGTCACGTCGGAGGGTCCGCTGACGAGGTCAGTGCCGGGCAGCGCGGCCACGGCGGCCGCGAGTTTGGCCGCCGATGCACCGATCGGCGGGGCCTTCACCGAGGCGCACGGATCGGCGAAGACGCCGATGGGGGCCTCGTCGGGCCACAGGATAAAGCTGGCGTCATCGGCGTCGATGCCGGTGGACTTGTCGATGCCATATGCCCCGTTGCTGGTCCATCCGGCCGTCGGCACGCTGAACGAGTACGGAACGCCACCGCCGGTGGTGGCGTGCCTGAGGCCGACAGCAAGCTTGCCCTCGGGCGGAAAGGCGGCGACTGGGCTGGGCGAGGGACTGGGCTGCGGTGTCGGTGAAGGCGACTCCG
This sequence comes from Chloroflexota bacterium, assembly GCA_031401015.1. Lineage (GTDB taxonomy): Bacteria > Chloroflexota > Limnocylindria > Limnocylindrales > CSP1-4 > SPCO01. Next base: position 4,927 of record JANNQZ010000205.1, read on the forward strand.
ACGCCGCGGGGCCGCCCCCGACCCCACCTCTGGCGGGTAGGAAGTTGTAACCGGCGACCGCGATGACCACCACGGCGGCGGCCGCGACGACGAGCTTGGCGACAGTGTTCATGTCAGTGATCCTCCGCGCCGACCACAAGGCACGGCGCTGTGGGGTCGTGTCCAGCAGCTCGAGGACGGTGTCGAGGACTCGGTCCGCCGACTCGTGCTCGTCGGTGCGTAGCCACGAGTGGACGATGCGCGTGACGTCCCGTTCGGTATGCATCAGATGACCTCCCGAACCGGCGTCCGCGAGTCGGCGTCGAGCGCCGCCCGCAGTGCGCGCATCGCATGATGATGTTGACTGTGGGCCGTCCCGACCGGGATGCCGACGATCTCGGCGACCCGGTCAAGTGGCAGATCGAGGTAGTGGTGCAGGACCACCACCGCGCGGTGGTCGATGGACAGCCGGCGGAAGCCGCGCTCGAGCTGGTCGCGATCGACGACCGAATTCAGCCCGTCATTTACGATCGACTCGTCCATTGGCAACAGCCGGAGATTGGGCGCCCAGCGACGCTGCTTCCGACCCTCTGCGTAGCAGGCGCGCACGAGGAGCCGGTACGACCAGGCGTCGAAGCGCGCCGGGTCGCGAAGCTTCGGAAGGTCCTGCCAGATGGTCAGCAGCGCCTGCTGCGTCGCATCCTCGGCAAGATCGATATCGCGCAGGATCCTGCGCGCCACGGCAAGGAACCGAACCGCGATCTCGGTGGCGACGAGGGCGTAGGCCCCCTTGTCACCGCGCTGGGCTCGGACCACGGTCTCGGTATCCATGCCTCTCCCGCATGACGGCATCGGCTTCGTCCGATGCCTATCACACACTATGGGTGTCGCGAGGCGTCGGAGTTGTCAATCTCCGTTGGGGCAGCTTGCTGATGACCAGCCCTATGTCGGCGGCACCGAGCCTGACCATGGCGGACCCGCTTCGATTCGCGCTCGGACCACGCCTGCGGGCACCCTCGAATGGGTGAGCGCCACGGGTCGCCAGGCACGCGAGACGAAGCCGACGGGCGTCGGTTCGGCGGCCCCCGGGGCGCGGTCCAAATCCGGGAACGCCGCCCACAGACCGGCGATCGCCTCGGTGGCCTCCATTCGGGCCAGATGCGCCCCGGCACAGTGGCGCGGACCCACGTTGAAGGCGAGGTGCCCCCACAGCCGTGGCCGATCCGGGTCCAGGATTTCCGGCCGCTCCCAGCGGGCCGGGTCGCGGTTGGCGGCGGCGTTGACCGCGATGACCCGTTCGCCCTCGAGGATCTGCACGCCGCCGAGGGTCACGTCCGCCGTGGCGCGGCGCGCCCGCAGGTGGACGACCGTCGAGTGGCGCAGGACCTCCTCGATGAATCGGGCGAGCCGGCCCGCATCGCCCAGCGTGGCCGCGCGGACGGCAGCGGGCTGCTCGAGCAGGCGATGCACCGCCGTGCAGACCAGGAAGGACGTCGTCTCGGAGCCGCCTTCGAACAGGAACTTGGCGTTGTCCATCACGTCCTGCTCGCCCCAGTCGGGGGCGACATCGCGGCCGGCAGCCCACAGCAGGCTGATCGCGTCGGCCTGCGGCCGGTCGCGTCGGGCGCGCACGGTATCGAGCACGAGCGGCTCCAGCTCACGGGTCGCCGCGATGGCTGCGTTCCTCGCCTCGGCGTCCTCGCCGTACGAATGGCGCCACGCCAGGACCGCTTCCATCCAGGTCTTGGCGCGGTCGAGGGTGTCGAGGTCCGCGTCGGGCAGACCGAGCACGCGGGCGACGACCGCGATCGGCAGCAGCCGGGCGAAATCGGCGAACAGCTCGAAGGAGTCCCGTTCCGCCAGGGTGGCCAGTCGATCGGCAACCAATGGGCGGACGGCTGCGATTGCCAGAGGCGCAATGGGATCCGGCCGCCACGCGTGCGAGACGGCGCGGTGGAGGGTGTCGTGCGGCGCCCCGACGAGCGAACGGAAGTCGCGCCGCCCCACGATCTGCGCGGCGGCCGGCAGCGAACCGGTGGGCTCCTCGAACAGGTCCTCGCGCCGCTCCACGAACGTGCAGCCGTCGTGGGAGAGGACGAGCCAGGCTGCCATTCCTTCGTCCCAGACGACCGGCCCGACCGCGCGCATGGCTTCGTAGGCCGGATAGGGGTCCACGTCGCGCAGGTCCCGCAACGACACCGGCGCGAGTGGGCGCCCGGCCAGTCTGCGGGTCGCCACGCTCACACGATCACCGCCTCGATGGCGAGGTGTCTGGCGACGGACGCGACATCGCCGGACAGGTCTCCAGGCGTTGCCGAGCTGTGGTGGTTGACACCGGCGGTCGCCCAGCGTGCCCAGGCGGCCTCCACCGGGCCGTCAGTGAACCGGAACGCGCCATTCACCGTGCCAGTCTCCGGGAACGTCCGGGCCGTCAGCTCACCGCGCGCAACCACGTACCGGAAGCCGCCGCGTGCGTGCGGATGTGGCGTGAAACCGACCAGCGTGGCGGGTCCAGCCGCCGGTTCGAACACGGCACACACCCCGCAATGGGGATCCTTGCCGCAGAACCAGCCGTTGGGGCGAAGCCGAGGCCGTGCCCCAGGTGCCAGCCACGCGGTGTCGTGCTCACCGGAGTTGGCGATCACGACCTCGCCCGTTGCGTAGTCGATTGCCTCGATCTCGTGGTAGACGGCGGCACCGCCGAGGCGCTTGGTGGTCAGCATCGCGACCGCCGTGACGATGTCGCCGGTGCAGCTGAACGGCCGACCGCCACTGGTCAGCCGACCGAGCGCCCAGCATGGCGCGATCCCGATCGGCTCGCCAAAGCGGAACTGCGGGACGTGGCAGTTGAAGGCCCCGCCATCGAGCGCGTGGGCGTCGACGACCGCCTCGAGGGCGAGCGCCGCTCGCAGGGATCGATCGAGCGAGTCCGCCGACGGGTCCCCCTCGAAGGTCCAGTCGCGTCGAACGTCCGCCTCGAGCGCCCGGACGTCCGCATCGGCGACCTCGCGGTAGCGAGCCACGACCTCATCGGGGTCGACCGCGACGAGTTCGATCCCGGTCGCTGCCCGGAGTGCGGCGTCATCGACATCGACATGCGCGTAGCCGTCAAGTGGGCGGCCGATTCGCCCGAGCCGGCTGGTCCCGATCCCGCGGGCGATCCCGGCCAGGCGCAGCGCGGCGCGGACGCGAGCGACCGTCTCGGGATCGCTCCGCCGGCCAAGGATCAGCTCGAACGGCCGATCCGCCCGCGACAGGAGGTTCGAGATCATCGGCGCCCCAACCGTCGCGCCCTGCGTCGTGATCGAGCCGTGGTCGAAGCCGCCGGCGACCAATCCGGTCTCGTGCAGCGCCCAGACGACGACCGGAACGCCCGGCAGCGCCTCGATCGCGGCCATCGTCCAGGCGGCCGGGACAGCCATGGTCTGGAGGACGAGGACGAGGTCCACCCCGACGTCCGCGAACTGCTGCCCGACGGTCGTCCCGTCATCG
>JANNQZ010000206.1:0-3411 GCA_031401015.1 Chloroflexota bacterium
CCAGCAAGGGCGGGGTCCACGGTCTGACGATGGTCCTGAACGGGTTTCTCGAGGGCCGGGGGATCAGGGTCAACGACGTCTGCCCGGGCAATGTCACGACGCCGCTCAAGCTCGATGCGATCGAGCAGATCTACCGGCGCACCGGGGACCGGTCCGGCTATGAGGCCATGATGGCCGCCCTCGTTCCGCCCGAGGGCATCGCGAGCGTCTACGCCTGGCTGGCATCGGACGAGGCGGCCGATGTCAAGGGCACGATCTTCACGCGCTGAGCGATCGGAAGGGGAGCGACCGTGACCCGTTTCGCAGAGCCGGCAGATCGCGATCGGTGGGTCCAGGAGCATGTCCTGACCCACGACGGCGCGGTCCCGTTCTCATTCAGCCTCGATGACCGACCCACGGCGAGACGAAGCGATTTCGCCAGCCCGCACGGACGCGTCCTCTCGACGCACGACCCATAGGCCCTCCTCGATGGCAACCATCGACAGACCTGCAGCCTGGCCTCGTGGGTCCCGTACACAGGCTCCATCTCGTACCCCGACGACGACTACGGCCGCCGCATCCACCGGGCGACGGCGATGGGTCCTGTTGCCGCCCGCGCTGAGGAACGAGCTGTTCACGAGATCGTTCCCCAGGACATGCTGGCACGGCCGCAGGCAACGCCGTTCACGTATGCGCGAGCGTAGGTCCCGGTTTGCGCTCGACGTCAAGGGCACGATCTTCACGCGCTGAACGGTTGGAAGGGGAGGGCTCACATGGGCGTCATAGGCTCAACAAAACTCCGTTCGAACCCGGTGACAGACAGGCTTCGCGCTGGCCAGCCGTCGATCGGCAGCTGGCTCTCGCTGTGTTCTCCGGTGGCAGCGGAGAGCATGGCGCAGCTCGGCTGGGATTGGCTGACGGTCGATGTTGAGCACAGTCCCGTCGGCTTCGAGACCATGGTCGCGTGCTTCCGGGCCATCCAGCTGGGCGGCGCGGTACCACTGGCGCGCGTACCCTGGAACGACACCATCTGGATCCAGCGGACACTTGATGCCGGAGCCATGGGTCTGGTCGTCCCGATGGTCGATACCGCCGAGGACGCCCGGGTCGCGGTCGCCAACATGAAATACGCCACCCGGGGCCGACGAAGCTGGGGCGGGAGCAGGCTGGCGCCGTACCTCGACGGGGACTATCGCGACTGGGCTGACGAGCACCTGACGATCATCGTCATGATCGAGACGATCGGGGCCGTCAGGAATGCCGAGGCGATCATGGCGGTCGACGGCGTGGTCGGCTGTTTCATCGGTCCGAACGACCTGGCCCTGTCCATGGGAATCGGCCTGGCCGACATTGGCCCGGGCACGCCGCATGAGGCCGCCATGCTCGACGTCCTCGCCGCGTGCCGGAACACGGGCAAGGCGGCCGGCAAGCACTGCTTCAGCGCTGCCGAGGTCAACGAGCGGATCGACCAGGGGTTCCAGTACCTCGCCCTCCTCAGCGACGCTTCGCTGATGGAAGCCGCGGCGCGCGCGGCGTTGGCGGCGATTGGATCGAGGAGTCCGGCGGATGGCGAACTGGAGGCCAGCGATGCCAAGCTCTACTGATCAGGTCGGGCCGCGCCCGACGCCGAGGGTGTGGACCGAGGTGGCGCTGAGTCCGGCCCCCCTGGCCCGTCTGCAACGCATGGCGATCGTCACGACCGAGGGAACGTTGGAGGACCTGCCGGATGCGGACGTGGCGGTGACCGGGGCGAGCGTCGTGGACGAAGCGTTCCTGGCCCAGGCAGGGGCCAACCTGAAGATGGTGGCCAGGGTGGGCATCGGCTACGAGCAGGTGGATGTGGCGGCATGCACCGCTCACGGCGTGGTGGCGGTCAACACGCCCGACGGACCGACGGAGAGCACCGCCGAACACACCGTGACGCTGCTGCTCGCCATCGCGAAGAATCTGCAGGGATCCAGCGCGCACCTGCGCGCCAACCTTCCGTGGACGCGGGCGGCCCTGGAAGGACGGGAAGTGCGCGGTAGCCTGCTCGGTGTCGTCGGTTTCGGGCGGATCGGCCGACGCGTCAGCCAGATCTGCGCCGCGGGCCTTGGCATGCGGGTCATCGTGTTCGATCCGTTCGTCGACCAGATCCCGGCCGGCTACGAGGGGGTGACCGCCGCTCCCAGCCTGGATGCGCTGCTCGGCCAGGCCGATTTCGTGTCCGTCCACGTGCCATTGACGCCCGAGACCCGGCGCCTGATCGGCGATCGCGAACTACGACTGATGAAGGGGGGCGCCTATTTCATCAACGTCAGCCGCGGGCCCATCGTCGACGAAGCGGCCCTCCTCAGCGTGCTCCGGGATGGCCACCTGGCCGGAGCCGCGCTCGATGTCTTCGACCCGGAGCCGCCGTCGCCGGACAACCCGCTGCTGCACATGGACAACGTGGTCGTAACGCCTCACGTGGCCTCGAACACGAGTGCGGGTAACGAGCGCATGTCGAGCAGCGTCGTCGATCAGATCCTGCAGCTGCTGGCGGGCGAGCGCCCGACCTTCCTGATCGATCCGCGAGCCTGGCCTTCGCGCAGGTGAACCGTCAGGCGGGATCCCGTTCGAGGGCCGCCCACACGACGACACGGGCGGGCCTCCGGAATCCGAGCACAAGTTCGACCCGGGAGACCGTTCCACGCCGGACATGTGCGTCATCCTCGAAGACGCTGAGCTCCCCTCCGATGGCGGGCCAGAACGCGCCCTCGATCACGGCGACGCGCCGCCCGTCACTCGCCAGGTCCATGATCTCGGTGACCGTGGCGTTGTAACGGTCGGTGAGCGGCGGATGCGGCCACGTCCAGCTCGTCGGAGCGTCCGAGGCTGACTTGCTTCGATCAGCGCCCATGCCTACCTGACCTCACTCTTGTCGACGACGCCGAGGATCTCCGTGTCGTAGGGAGCAATCGTGGTCGGATAGATACCGTCGAACACCGCGGATACGAGGGCGGGATAGCGGGTCGCTGTGCTGTTGTACTCATCCCAGGCCGCAAGGCTCGCGTAGCGCTCGACGGTGACCAGGACATTGTGGCCACCGTGGATCGGGGCCCACAGTTCCATCTCCGGGAACCCCTCCGCAACGAGCGCGTCCGACATCCGCTTGACCGCGAAGCGTAGATTCCTCCCTCGCCGACCTTTGGCACGAACCGCTTCTGGATGATGATCGAGCCCGCCATCGGATAAGCCCCTCCGTTCACCAGGCCGATCGACATGACGACCCAGGGCGATTGTAGAGCGCCAACGCGCGGAGGCGGCGAGAAAGGTTCCCAGCCGGTCAGGCTCTCAGGCTCCCCGGAAGCGCGGCCTGCGCATGCCGGATTGCGTCCCGGACGCACGCAGCGCGGCCCACCAGAAGAGGGCGAAGCCCATGAACGAGGTGGGCAAGCACACCAGCAGGCC
>JANNQZ010000207.1:0-9117 GCA_031401015.1 Chloroflexota bacterium
GAGCGACTTACCGGAAAAGTACTCTATAGTCAACCGAGCCTGGACGTGCGCGAGCGTTACGAGATCTCCACGGATCCGCAAGCCTATTTCGACGAAAGCGCACCTGCCTTTGAGCGGCTCAGCCGCGGAGTCGTTCAACCGCAAGGACCATGAGGCGCAGCTGGACTACCTGCGTCGGACGCCCCAGGTCCGCGACGTGCTGATCTCCGGCGGCGACGGCCTGACCCTGGCACCGAAGCTGTTCGAATCGATCCTGCGTGGGCTGCGCGAGATCCCGCACATCGAGATCGTCCGGATCGGGAGCCGCGTGCCGGTCTTTCTGCCGCAGCGGATCGATGACGAATTGTGCGAGGTCCTTGAGAAGTACCACCCGCTCTGGATCAACCTTCATTTCAACCACCCCAACGAGATCACCCCGGAGGTGTCGCGGGCGGTTGACAAGCTGACCAGGGCAGGTTTGCCAGTCGGGAACCAGAGCGTCCTGCTGGCCGGCGTCAACGACTGCGTCCACATCCAGCGCTCGCTGGTCCACAAGCTCGTGGCGAACCGGATCCGACCGTACTACCTCTACCAGTGCGACCTGGTCGAGGGTTCCGGGCATTTCCGGACGCCCGTGGGCAAGGGCCTGGAGATCATGGAGGGCCTGCGGGGCCACACCAGCGGGTACGCCGTGCCGACCTTCGTGATCGATGCGCCGGGCGGCGGCGGGAAGATCCCGGTCATGCCCAACTACCTGATCAGCTACAGCGATCACAAGGTGGTCCTGCGCAATTACGAGGGCTACATCACCACCTACGAGGAGCCCGAGCACTACCAGCGCCACGATTCGGCGGCGTGCGCCTACTGCCAGCACGAGCGGCCTGAGCCCGGCCAGTCCGGCATCCTCGGCCTCCTCGAGGGCGAGCGGATGTGGATCGAGCCGCGCGGATTCGCGGAGACCCACAGCCGCGGAAATACCGAAGCCCACCGGCTCCAGGACCCGTCCAAGTGGGTGCCATTTGGCGTTGGGGCCATCGAGGGTCAAGCGAGCGGGCCGCTGCGAGTGCTGGAGTCCGAGAACGGCGTCCGAGCCATGGCCGCGCTCCCGGCCTCATCCGCGACGCTGGCACAGCCCGCAGCCACCGACTACGGACCGGGCGAGGAGCCTCGTCCCCGCGAGGGTGAGCCCACGGCTTCAGCCCACGGAGAGCTGCTCTAGCCGAGCCAACCCTTGGAACGCCCAGCGCGCCATCCGACCGCGCTCCAGACAGTACGAGCGCCCTGGAACGCCCAGCGCGCCATCCGACCGGCGGTGCGACGATACCGACCCTGGCCCGCCCTCGTCCTCGGCTGATTGGTCTTCGTGGCGCGCCAGCCGACCGGCGAGGGTACCGACCCGGCCGATTCGCGCGCCCGTTGGCCCGCCCAGCGTTCCGGGCGTCCGCGCCCCGACAGCACGCACGCGTCTGCGGGTCCAGAGCGGTGCCGCACCACCATGATTGGGATATGCGCCAGGTTGGTCGAGCGTTGGACCTTCACGGCTTCCGCTATGCTCCGACAATGGCGCGTCCCGTCCACGCCCGGAGGGTCGGACGCCCGATGGTAGGCTGATGCGGCGCCCGATCTTCTACGGCTGGGTTGTCGTCGCGGTTACCGCGGTGGTGGTCACCCTCACCGCCGGCATCCGCTCCGCGCCTGGCGCATTCATCCCGACGATGGCCCAGGAGCCGGGCTGGTCGACCGGATCGGTGAGCTTCGCGGCTGCGAGCGGCTTCATGCTGTACGGCCTTGCCGGGCCGCTGAGCGGTTGGCTGATGGGTCGGCTGGGCGTCCGCAGCGTCGTCGTGCTCAGCCTGGCAACGACCGGTGGGGCGCTCATCGTCACGGCCGGGGTCCGCGAGATCTGGCAGCTCAGTCTCTTCTTCGGGCTGGTCGCCGGACTCGGCACGGGGCTGGTGGCGAGCGTGCTTGGCCCGACCGTCGCGACCCGCTGGTTCGTCAAGGATCGCGGGCTCGTCACCGGCATCTTCGGAGCCAGCAGCAGAGCCGGTCAGCTCATCTTCTTCCCCGTTCTCACGGTGCTGGCGGTTGGCGCCGGCTGGCGGTTCGGCGTCCTCGTCCTGGCGGCCCTCGCGCTCGCCCTGCGGGACCCGCGCAAGCTCCTGCTGACCTACTACGCCTTCCGAGGCGTCAGCCTGCTCTACCTGCCGTTCATCCACGACACTGCCTCGATCGCCGCCTTCGCCGTCCTGTTCGGGCTCGACTACATCGCGACCGTGCCGCCGACAGTGGCACTGGTCGCCGATCGTTTCGGTCGGCACAACGTTGGCGTCGTCTACGGTTGGGTCTTCGCTGCCCACATGTTCGGGGCGGGGATCGCCGCGTGGGCGGCCGGCATCGTTCGCGACAGCGTCGGTGACTATGCGTCGGCCTTTGTCGCGGCTGGCTTCATTGCGATCCTCGCGGCGTTCGCATCGCTGGGGATCCGGCGGCCGCGGCCCTCGGCACCTGTGGTGGCGCCGACCCCCCCGGCTCTTGCCTGATGTCGAAGAAGCGACCGTCCGTCGGGCAGACCATCGGCGGCGTCATGGTCGGGATCGAGCAGCAGATCTTCCGCACTACTCCGCCGGCCAACGAGTTGATCGCCAAGGGCACGCCGCTTCGACCGGTGGCTGCCGCCGACGGCGGCACGCTCATGATCAGCATGCCGGGCGACCGCGACTCGGGCGACGCGCCGCCTGAACTCCTCCACCTGAGCGCCCCAGGTGTTGAAGCCGTCATTGATCTCGGCGCCGGTGGTCGACTGGCGTCGTTCGTGGTCGATGGCCGCGAGTTGCTCGTCACCGCGGGAGACGGACCGTTCGCCTGGGGCTCCTTTCCCATGGTGCCCTTCGCCGGGCGGGTTCGGGACGGCCGGTTCGAGTTCCGCGGACGGCGCTACGAGCTGCCGGCGAACCTGCCACCGCATGCCATCCACGGGACCGTGCTCGATCGGCGCTGGGCACTGGTGGACGACCATACCGTCGAGACCGAGCTGGGGCCGCCGTGGCCCTTCAGGGGTCGGGCCAGGCAATGCTTCCAGCTCGAGGCAGGCAGGTTCACGTCCCGCCTCGAGCTGCAGGCGGACGAGCCGATGCCGGCATCGATCGGCTGGCACCCCTGGTTCAGACGGCAACCCGTGCCAGTCGGGCGCGTGTTGGCGCCCGCGTCACACGCCGGTCCTCTTGAGATCGAACTGGAAGCCGGGGCCATGTTCCGCCGGGATCCGGCCGGTATCGCGACCGGGGAGCGCATTGCGCCACCGCCCGGACCGTGGGACGACTGTTTCACGGACCTGCGCCGGCCACCCGTTTTGCGTTGGCCCCACTTCCTGGAGCTAAAGATCGAATCGGATTGCCCGGCCTGGGTTGTCTACACCGTTCCGGATCACGCGCTCTGCGTCGAGCCGCAGACGGCTCCACCCGACGCGCTCAACACCGGCACCGCCGCGGTCGTCATCCCCGGCCGGCCGCTGACCGCCGAGATGACCTGGACATGGAGATCGCTCGCCGGCTGAGCAGCCCGCAGCGGCCCCCCGGCTGAGCAGCCCGCAGCGGGACCCCGGCTGAGCAGCCCGCAGCGCACCCCCGGCTGAGCAGCCCGGGAGCGGCCCTCAACCCGCCGGCGCCTCCACGGCCGCGACCAGCGTCAGCGCACGGGCAAGCTGCGGGTCCGCCAGCGCTCCGAGCTCGGTCACGCTCATGGTCCGCAGGTCATCGGGCAGGATCGCCGGCACGTCGGCCGCGCGCTCCACCGGTACATCGGGAACGATTCCCTCGTGCCAGATTCGGCGTCCCTTGGGCGTCAGCCATTCGACCGTCCCAACACGAAGGGCAGAGCCGTCGGCCAGCGGGAATTCGCCGAGGACCGTGCCCGTACCGTAGGTCGTGACCCCGATCAGCTGTCCTCGCCCGGCGTCCTGGAGCGCGCCGGAGACGATCTCGGCGGAGCTCGCCGTGTTGCCATCGATCAGTACGACGAGCGGGAGCGCCGTGGCGACGCCGTCCGGGGAAACCTCGTGGCGGGTCTCCTCTCCCGACGCGTTTCGCTCCACGAAGACGTCGCCGTTCGCGAGAAACTGGCTGGCGACCCCAATCGCTTCGTTGACGTAGCCGCCCGGATTACCGCGGAGATCGAGGACGAGGCGCTCGGCCCCGGCGGCCAGGACGTCCACCAGCGCCAGCTTGAGCTCGTCGGCCGAGCCCTGCGAGAACTGCTCGAGTCGGAGGACCGCCGTGGTCGTACCGGGCGCCATCGCCCAGGTGACGGCCTGGACGGCCACTTCCGCCCTCACGACGCTCAGTTCACGTTCCGGACCGTCCGCCCCGGCGCGGACCGTGAGGACCACCGTGGAACCCGCGTCACCGCGGATCCAGCCTACGACCTCGTCGAGGGCATGGCCCTCCGTTGCCTGGCTGTCGACCGCGACGATCTGGTCGCCGCTCCGGATCCCGGCGGCCTCTGCGGGGCTGGCACCAAAGACCGTGACGATGATCGGCAAACCGCCCTCGGGCATGTCGATCCGGACACCGATCCCGACATACGAGCCAGCCAGCTCGCGCGACCGCTCGGCTCGCTCCTCAGGGGTCATGATCATCGTGTGTCCGGTATCGCCGACGGCGTCGGCCATGCCTTCGATCGCGCCGTAGGCCAGGGCCGTCTGGTCAAGCTCGGCCGCGCCGATGTAGTCGTCCTGGAGAATCTCCCACGCCTGATTCACGAGGTCGAGGGCGGTCTCGGACTCCGTGGTGGCTGGGCCCGGGGTCGTCCCGGCTGCTCCACCCGCGGCGGGTGAGGCAATCCGACCGACCCCGATCCCAACACTGAAGGTCAGCACGAGCGCCAGGCCGGTGACCGCGCGACGGAACCACGGCCCGCGTCCGCGTCCGGCCGCCGGTGAGCCCGAAGCCTGGGAGGGACCGTCGGCGACTGACGTCGCGTCGGGCGGCTCGGGATCGGTGGTCGGTTCGGTCGGGATCGGATCGGGATCCATCGCTGGCATCGTGCTCGTGTCGTGCTGACCGCTGCCCGATCCGCTACGCGGATCGGAGTCGGATGCTTGATCCGGCCGCCCAAGGATGCCCGAGATCGGTTGCGAACGCGTTGTCCAACGGATGAAGGTTCGTTCGCACAATGAATGCCCCAGCCGAAGGCCGGCGGTGCCGAAGGACCAACGGATGACGGGCCGATGTCTCGATGGTAGGCTTCGGCCAATCCCGAGCGATCCAGTCGGAGATATGCAGTCCCGTGATCGAAGCCCCCGTCACCGCCATCGGGCTCCCGCCGTTGCGCCCCGCCCCCCACGGCCTCCCGGATCCGGCGATCAGCCCGCCATCGATCGCGGAGAGCGGTGACCCGTTCAGCGCACTCCGGGTGATGGACCTCCTGGCGCGCCTCGAGCGAGGGCGCTCGATCCGCGTGGCGGACATCGTCGAGCGGCTCAACGCGACGTATCTCGACTGGCTGTTCAGCGCGTCCGTCGTGGCCGATGTCGCGCTGCAACTCCAGGCCAACTGGATGGCCGATTATCGGAACAGCTCGGGCATCGTCGTCGAGGACGGACCGTACGGCGCCACGCTTACCATTGAGGATTCGAGCCGGGTGGATCCGTGGATCGTGCGCCAGGCACAGCGCCAGGCGGCGTCCTGTACAGAGCGGCTGGCTGCGTTCAGCCGTCGCGACCGACTCACGTCGGGCGACTGAACCCGAAGGCCGCGAAACACGCGCGTCTCCTGCCAATCGCGAAGCACTTGCACCCAGAGGGACTGACCACCATGACGGTTAGCGGATACGCCAAGGACACCGCGCTCGTCGACAGCGCCTGGGCGCTGGACCACCTCAACGACGGAACGGTCCGTTTCGTTGAGGTCGACGTCGACACGACGGCCTATGAGCAGAGCCACATCCCGGGCGCCGTCGCCTGGAACTGGACGAGCCAACTATCCGATGGAGTTCGCCGCGACATCGCCACCCGCGAGGACTTCTCGGCACTGCTCTCTCAATCGGGGATCGGGCCCGACACCACCATCGTGCTGTACGGCGACAACAACAACTGGTTTGCCGCCTGGGCCTACTGGCAGCTCAAGCTGTACGGCCATCGCGACGTGCGAATCCTCAATGGTGGCCGCAAGTTCTGGCTGGACAAGGGTCTGGCGCTGGAGGTCGACGTCGCCTCGCATGCCTCGACGGGTTACCAGTTGCCGGAGGCGGACTTCAGCTTGCGGGCCTACCGCGACGACATCCTGCCGCGGCTCGGCGATCCCGGACTGGCGCTCGTGGACGTGCGCAGCCCGGCTGAGTTCAACGGCGAGATCATCGCGCCCCCGGGCATGAGTGAGACGGCTCAGCGCGCCGGTCACATCCCGGGAGCTGCGTCAATTCCATGGGCGCAGACGGTTCGCGAGGACGGCACGTTCAAGAGCGCCGAGGAACTGGCCACGTTGTACGAGGCCAAGGGCATCACCCCGGACAAGGACGTGATCGCCTATTGCCGGATCGGCGAGCGCTCGTCGCACTCATGGTTCGTCCTGCACGAGCTGCTCGGCTACAGCCGGGTCCGCAACTACGACGGCAGCTGGACCGAGTACGGCAGCCTGATCGGCGTTCCGATCGAGAAGCCGATCCCGGTCACCGCCGGCTGACCGAAGCTGCACTGACGCGGCGCCGGACGTCCTTCGCGGGAACCGGCGCCGCTCCTCGCTCGTCTCGCGCCAGTCGTGCAGCAACCCTCCCCCAAGGGCGATCTCACCCGGTTCGAATCCCTGTTTTCGGCGCACCGCCACCAGGTGCTGGCGTATGCCTTGCGGCGGACTGCGATTGCCGCAGACGCTGAGGACGTGACAGCCGAGACCTTCACGATCGCGTGGCGCAGACTGGCGGAGGTTCCGCCCGAACCGCTGCCCTGGTTGTACGGCGTCGCCCGTCGGATCCTGGCCAACCAGCGCCGATCGTCGGGTCGACGCCTGGCCCTGTTCGAGCGCCTTCGGCCCGATCCGGACGTGCCCACGCCGATCGTGCTGGGCGAGGATGCCGACACGCCGGCCATGGTCGCCCTCCGACGCCTTCGGCCAGACGACCAGGAGATCCTGCGACTCCTGGCCTGGGAAGGCCTGGGCAACAACGAGATCGCGGTCGTCCTGGGCGTCACCGCCAACGCGGTCGCCATCCGCCTGCATCGTGCCCGCCAGCGATTCGCCGCGCTGATCGAACAAATCGGCGACGGGCACGGGGTGAAAGAATCCGCGGAATCCCGGACACATGGGTCTGTGAAGGGCACCGCAGGTAGCGGGATCGAGAGGAGCCAGTGATGAGCGACCGGAAGGACCTCGACCCGATCGAGATGCTTCGCGCCATCAACCCGGTCGACCCGCACGGTGTGCCTTCCGCGAGCCTCGCCCGCGTCTCGGCGAAGGTCCAGGAGACCATGATGTCTGACATCAGCAACGAAACAGTCCAGCGTCCGCGGTTCAGGTTCACCGGGCTGGGCGTCGCGGCGGGAGCCGTCGCCGTCCTTGCCCTGGCCGTCACTGTGGGCCTGTCGGGCGGCCTCGGCTCTGCTCCCGGCGGGGTTGCGGTGGTTCCCACGGGGGAACCCACGGCGCAGCCCACGGACACCGGTGGAGGCATCGGTAACGGTGGCGGGATGGCGTCGTGCCTCGCGTACGATCCGACGATCGTGCCCACCTTCGATCTCGCGTTCGATGGCACGGTCACCGTCGTGAACGGCGACCAGGTCACATTCGCGGTGAACAGCGATTTCAAGGGTGGCGCCGGGGACACGATCACCTTGACCAGTGCCCAGGGCGATCCCGCTCTGGCGGGGCCGGGCATCGACTTCGAGGTCGGCGGCCGGTACCTGGTCAGCGGCGCGGGGACCGACGTCAACATCTGCGGGTTCACCATGCCGTACAGCGATGCCGATGCCGCGGCCTGGGCCGCCGCCTTCGAAGGCTGACCGCCGGGTCCACCCGACCGCCGGGTCAACCTGACCGCCGGGTCCACCCGATGCTCCGCGGCGCTCGTCGTCGCGGGGCATCGACGCGTTCAGCGGCCGTTGGCCGCCATCACCTCACGGAGTCGGTCGTGTGGCAGCGCGTGGGCGGTCATGCCGTCCCGGCCGACCATCGTTTCCGCGGCAATGAGCGCGTTGACGATGGCTTCCTCGGTCGCCTCGATGACGGCATCGAAGAGCTGATCGATCACGAGGTCGCGGACGACGCGAACCGCGTAGCTCCCCCGACCGGCGGGGTCCTCGTCGTCTCCGGTATCCCTCGGCAGTCGATTGCCGGTGGCGAAGGCGATGAATAGGTCGCCGCTGGTATGACCGCCGGTTCCGCCAACCCGGGCGATCCCGAGTCCGGCACGCTGGGCCAGGCGCTCGCATTGGTGCGGGAGGAGCGGAGCGTCCGTCGCCAGGACCACGATGATGGAGCCCGAGCCTGCCGGCGGTGTCTTCGCGGTCAGCGCCCGGGCCTGATCCCAAGGGCTCGGTACCTCCGAGACAGGGATCGCCTCGCCGACCCGCATGCCATCGATCCGTAGCCAGGCTCGCTTGCCATAGTTGGCCTGCACCAACGCTCCAACGGTGTAGGCCCCGACGTCTGCGTCCAGGACTCGCGATGCCGTCCCGATCCCGCCCTTGAATTCGTGGCAGATCATCCCGGTCCCGCCACCGAACGCGCCCTCGTCGACGGCTCCGCCGCTGGCGGCCGCGAGCGCCGCGTGAAGATGCTCGGCCCGCACGTGGAACCCGTTGATGTCGTTGAGCACGCCGTCATAGGTCTCGCCGACCACCGGCAGAACCCACAATCCGTCGTTGCGATCCTGCGCGACGGACGCCGCGACCAGGGCGTCGCGGACCACCCCGACACTGTGGGTATTGGTGATCGCGATCGGTGTGGTCAGGAGCCCGGATTCGCGAACCCATTCGAGGCCGGTCAGCTCGCCGTTGCCATTGAGCCGATGGCATCCGGCGAAGACTCGTTCGCGCAACGAGTCGGACCCGCGCGGGCAGATGACGGTAACGCCGGTCCGGACCGGTCCCTCGCCGTTCACCAGCGGACCATCGCCCCGGACGAGGGTGACCTGGCCAACGGTCAC
>JANNQZ010000208.1:0-3889 GCA_031401015.1 Chloroflexota bacterium
CTTGAGGAAGCCGAGGACGCGGTCCCAGGCCTTGATCGGGTCCCAGCCATCGAACTCGTTGAAGTAGCCCTGCGGCGGGCAGAGGCCGATTCGCATCTGGGTCATGTGCTTCCTCCTCGCGCCATGGCCGGCGCCGTGCGCAAAAGGCTAACGCAACCGTGCCGGCGAGCGCCGCTCGACGGTCGCGAGGATTCCACCAGGACCGAAGAAGCGCTCGGCCATTGCCACCTGCGCGGCACGCCCCGCCTCGGGGAGCTTCGAATCAGTGAAGACGCTGGCCGCGATCTCGCCGATGTCCTCGAGGACGCGCTCGTAGCGGTAGTAGATGATCGCCTCCGGATCCACCGGGACCTGGCCGTAGCCCTCAAAGAACCAGGCCTCCTCCCGCGGCGTCACCGTCCGCCCGATCCGCGAGCCGATGACGAACAGCAGGTCCCGCTCGCGGGGCGCGAGCATCGGCTGGTCCCAATCCACCAAGAGGATCCGGCCGTCGTCGGCGACGAGCACGTTGGCGGCATGAATGTCCGAGTGGCACGGCACGTGCGCAAACGGGTGCCCACGCAACTGAAGGCCGAGTTCCGTCGCCCGATCGAGCATGGCACCGATGCGGCCACCCTGCGCCCGCAGAAAGGCACCGAGGCGCTCCGCGGCCGGTGATGGCAGCGGTGGACGCTCTGCCGTCTCGAGCGCCTTGACCACGGCGGTCGCCGAGGCGAGTCCGAATGTCTCTGCCGGCAGCCCGCCGGCGAACTCCTCCGCCACACGGCTGTCGTGGACGGCTCGCAGGGTCTCACCGAATGTGCGCCACTGATCGGCGGTCATTCCGGCAACCTTCGCGTTTGCCCCAGCCACGAATGGATACAGGACCAGCGTGTGGTCGGCGTCCAGGGGATGGCACAGCGTGGATCCCAGCGTTGGGAGCGGCGCCAGGACGTTCGGAACACCGGCATGGAGCAGGGCGCGCGGGACTTCGAGCGCGGAGCCGGGCTCGGGCCGCCGGGCGGCATCAGTCGCCCGCCCGAAATGGACCTTCAGAAAGCATCGAGCGTCGCCGGTGCCCACCTCATAGGAAGCGGTTCGCACGTCATGGCTCGGTATGAAAGTGAACGCCGACGCCTCGACGGCCCAGGCAGCCCGGAGCGCTGCGGCCATTGCCTGCGGGTCGAGTCCGGGATCCTCCAACACACGACGACGGTAGCGGGCATGGGTCCCTGTTGTCGCGGAGCGCGGCCACCCGCCGCGCAACGGCATTGGGCCACCGAGCGCGCGTCGGCGTCGACGGCGGTCGGGCGCGCGCGTCAGAGGGAGCCGGGCGCCCCGTCTGACCCAGGCGATTCAGTCGAGCCGAGCGCTCCGTGCGGGTGCCTGCGTGCCCTCCCCGGCGTGCCGCTCCACCGTTTCGAGACGACCGGTCAGGAACGCACGCTCTGCGGCATTCGCGGTGAGGACGAGCGCTCGACGATAGGCGGCCGCCGCCTCGGACCAGCGCTCGAGGCGACGCAGCAGGTCGGCTCGCGCGCCATGGAAATAGGCATAGTCGTCAAGGGAGCCCTCTGCCCCGATCCCGTCCATCATCGCCAGGCCGATGGCCGGTCCGTCGCGCATGGCGACCGCGGCGGCCAGGTTCAGCTCCACGACCGGCGTCGGCTGCATCCGGATCAGCGTCTCGTAGAGCCGGGCGATCTGGGCCCAGTCCGTGCCCGCAACGCTGCGGGCGGTGTCATGCAACGATGCGATCGCGGCCTGGACCTGGTACGGACCCGGGCGGCCCATCGCGAGCGCGCGGTCAATCAAGGCTTGGCCCTCGCCGATCTGCACCGCGTCCCAGCGCGTCCGGTCCTGGTCCTCGAGCAGGATCAGTTCGCCCGAGGCGCCCACCCGCGCTTCACGTCGGGCGTCGTGGAGGAGCATCAAGGCCAGCAGCCCCAGCGCCTCGGGCTCGTCGGACAGAAGCCCGGCCACCAGCCGCCCCAGGCGGATCGCCTCCGCAGAGAGTTCCCGGCGGACGAGCGAGTCGCCCGAGCTGGCGGCATAGCCTTCGTTGAAGACGAGGTAGAGCACGTGGAGCACGCCGTCGAGCCGCTCGGGCAGCAGCTCCGCGGGCGGCACCCGGTACGGGATGCCGGCGTCGCGGATCTTGCGCTTGGCACGGACCAGGCGCTGGGCGAGGGTCGCCTCCGGTACCAGGAAGGCCCGCGCGATCTCCGGCGTCGTGAGACCGCCCAGCGTCCGCAGGGTCAGCGCCACGCGCGCATCCATGGCAATCGCCGGATGACAGCACGTGAAGATGAGCCGGAGTCGATCGTCACTGATTGGCATGTCGTCCTCCGCAGGCCCGCCATCGATGGCACGCAGGTTTGCCTCGATCGCCTCCTCGCGCGTCAACAGCTCGGTCTTCTCGGCGAGTCGCCGGCGACGGCGAAGGCGGTCAATGGCCCGGTTGCGCGCCGTGGTCGTGATCCACGCCCCAGGGTTGGTTGGCACGCCCCGGCTCGGCCACGTCTCGAGGGCCGAGATGAACGCATCCTGGACAGCCTCCTCGGCAAGGTCGAAATCGCCCAGGACGCGGATGAGCGTGGCGACCGCGCGACCTTGCTCGTCGCGGAAGACGCGGTCGATGACCTCGTGCGTGGCCCCGGTCGCGGTTGGCTGCTCCGTGGCCTCGGGCGGACCGCCCGCGTCGTCAGTCAGTTGGGGCTCGCCGCGCCGACGGCTCCGGCCTCAACCGGACCCGCCGTGTATTCGAAGATTGGGCGGATCTCGATGGACCCGTGCTGCGCGCCCGGGATCATCGCCGCCCAGGCGATGGCCTGGTCCAGATCGGCGGCCTCGACGATGTAAAGGCCACCCAGCGCCTCCTTGGTCTCCGCGAACGGACCGTCCGTGGCCAGGGTCCTGCCGTCGCGCACCCGAACGGTGGTCGCGGTCGAGGTCGACTGGAGCGCTTCGCCGGCCTCCATCGCACCACGCTCCCGAATGTGCGCGGTAAAGGCGTTGTAGCCCTCGAACTCGGCCCGCATGACCTCATCGGGCACCGCTGTCGTCGCCTCGCCGGTGTAGATCAACAGTGCGTAGCGCATGGTTGCATGCCTCCATTTCGTGAGCCGAACCGCTCGGCCCGTCACCTTTCCGACGAACGGGCTGCCCCCGGATCGACCGGCGCCGGCCCGGACTGTAGTCGTTTGAAGGCGAGCCGTCTGGCGGCCGCACGGTATCGTTTCGCCATGGTCACCGAGCGCGAGGTCCTGACGATCGGCGGGCGCGAGGTCTCGATTTCGAACCCGGGCAAGATCTACTTCCCGGAGACGGGTCACACCAAGCTCGATCTCGTCCGGTATTACCTGGCGGTGGCCGACGGAGCGTTGCGTGGCGCAGGCGGGCGGCCGATGGCGCTCAAGCGATTCGTGGACGGGGCCGCCGGGCAGCCCTTCTTCCAGAAGCGGGCTCCGGACAACACGCCGGACTGGATTCGCACCGCGACGCTGACGTTTCCATCGGGCCGCACCGCCGACGAGATCGTGATCGATGAGGCGGCCGCCCTCGCCTGGATCGTCAATCTCGGCTGCATCGACCTCAACCCGCACCCGGTCCGGGCCGATGACCTGGATCATCCCGACGAATTGCGGGTGGACCTCGATCCGGTCCCGGGTGTCCCGTGGTCGCAGATTCGCGACGTAGCGATGGTCTGCCGGGATGCCCTTGGTGCGGTTGGGCTCGTCGGCTGGCCAAAGACGTCGGGATCGCGCGGGATCCACATCAATGTCCGGATCGAGCCCCGCTGGACCTTTCCCGAGGTCCGTCGTGCCGCCCTGGCGCTGGCGCGAGACGTGGAGACGCGAGCGCCGGGGATGGCGACCTCGAAATGGTGGAAGGAGGAGCGCCATGGCGT
>JANNQZ010000209.1:0-4457 GCA_031401015.1 Chloroflexota bacterium
AATTCGACTACCCGACCGGTGACAGCGACGGGGGCGGATCGGTCGGAACGACCACCAGCTGGACCGGGACGAGCGGGATCCGCCTCGACAACACGATGATGCGGCTGCTATTCGCCTTGCGCTTCCGTGACCTGGACCTGCTCATCAGCGACCAGGTTACGAGCAGCAGTCAGCTCCTCTTCCACCGGACGTTGAGCGACCGGGTGCAGCGAATCGCCCCATTCCTGCGCTACGACAAGGACCCGTACGTGGTCATTGCCAACGGACGGCTCGTCTACATCCAGGATGCCTATACCGTGTCCGATCGCTTCCCGCACGCGCAGGGGTTCGATCCGCGCAGCTCGCTCGAAGCGACGACGCTTGGCGGCCCATTCAACTACATCCGCAACAGCGTCAAGATCACGATGGACGCCTACGACGGCACGCTGCACTTCTATATGAGCGACCCGACGGACCCGATCGTGCGGGGCTACGCCGGCGTCTTCCCGGACCTGTTCGAACCGCTTGAATCCATGCCCTCCGAGCTTCGCTCACACCTGCGCGTGCCCGAGGAGCTGTTCAACGTCCAGACCCGCGTCTACGGCCGCTACCACGTGACGGACACCCAGCAGTTCTTCCGCACGGACGATGTCTGGACCGTCCCGCAGAGCCAGACCAGCGAGCAGACCCTGCCGTCGGAGGCGTATTACGTGGTCATGCAATTGCCGGGCGAGACGGGCGTTGAGTTCACGCTCCTCCAGCCGATGGTTCCGACCGGCCGCCCGAACATGATCGCCTGGATCGCCGCCCGGATGGACGAGCCAAACTACGGAGCGACCGTCGTGTATCGGTTCCCGGCCGATTCGACGGTCTTCGGACCCGCCCAGATCGAAGCCCGGATCGACCAAGACGCGGCGATCAGCCAGCAGATCTCGCTGTGGGACCAGTCCGGGAGCAAGGTGATCCGGGGCAACCTGATCGTGCTACCCCTTGACGAATCGCTGATCTACCTCCAGCCGGTCTACCTCCAGTCGACCGGCTCGGCGTTCCCCGAGTTCCGCCGGATCGTCGTGGCGTCGCCCCGCCAGGTCGTCTGGGCCGAGACGCTCGGTGAAGCGCTGCGCCTGTTGCTGGTGGCTGAGGGTTCCGCCGCCCCGGATCCGTCGGAGGGTCCATCGGCGAGCCCTGGCGCGACACCGACGCCAGGACCCGGCGCAACGCCGCGGCCGACACCGGGTGTCGACCTGCCTACGGACGTGCCGGGCCTGATCGAGTACGCCAACGCCCACTTCGAGCTGGCCCAGGAAGCCCTGCGCGACGGCGACTTTGCCCGGTATGGCGACGAGATCGAGCTCGTTGAAGCCGCCCTTGTGCAACTCCAGGTGCTCGCGCCCGGGCTGTGATCCAGGCCACCGGAGGCGTCCGGCAGCCCCACGCCGATGATCGGGGAGGGACGCTCGTTCGCGCCCTGCTCGTGACGCTCGCGGTGCCCGCCACGTGGCCGCTGGCCGTGGCCGCGTTCCTGCTGCGCGGGGGGTTCGTAGTGGTGCTGCTGCCGATCGTGGTGCTGCCGTCGCCGGTCGGTCTTGGGAACGTCCTGGCGCCGGTATTGACGGCCGTCGCCTTCCGTGGCCTCTCGGGCGAGTTGGTCACCGGGCTGGGGGTCGTGTTGGTTGTCCTCGCCTCGTGGCTCGTGATCGGTGGGATGGTCGCTGGGCTGCTTGAGGCGGAGGCGATTCGCCTTGCGGTCGGCGCCGACGACGACGATGCCGCCGCCTCCGCGGGTGCCGCCGCCTCCGCGGGTGCTGGCTCAGATGCCTGGTCATCGGCGACGTACGTCGCGGCACGGATCCTGGGAGCCCGCATCGTGGCCCATCTGCCCACGGTCGCAGCCATGACCGTTGGATCGGTCGTCCTCGTGACCGTCGCCTACCGCGAGCTGACCAGCCCGGTCGACGTTGCGACGCCAATCGTCATTCGCGTCCTGCGCGGCGCACCGGAGGCAGTGGCGGCCGTCGTCGCGTTCTGGATGCTTGGCGAGATCCTGGGAGGGATCGCGGCGCGACGGATCGTCAACGGCGGGGCGGGAGTGCGACGTGCCCTGCGCGAAGCCGGCACCGAATGCATTCGTCATCCGCTCACCGTGCTGCTGCGCTCGTTGGTGCCGACCGCAGCGCTGGTCCTGGTGCTGGTTCCATCGATCCTCGCCGCCTCGGCCGCGTGGGCTCTCGTGCGGATCGCGTTGCCGTCCGACCCGGACCCGCTCGGCGCACCTGCGGTGGCGCTCTTCGTGGCCATCTGGACCGTCGGGCTGCTGCTGATCGCGATCACGTCTGCCTGGCGCGGCGCCGTCTGGTCGGTGGGCGACCGCCGCCCGGTGTTACGGCCCCACACGTCGACGAGCGAAGCCCAGATCACGTCGGATTGAGGCCGGCGGCGGATTGAGGCCGGCGGCGGACGGCGGCCAGCGCCCGCCCGGGCAAGACCTGCTGATCCTGCAGATCCGGGCCCGGTTGTCGTTGACAGAACGTGATCCGGGGCTCGATCATGGCGAACGATGACGGTACATCTGTTCAACACAAACGTGCGTATGCTCCGCTGGCGAGTTAGCTTGTGAGCGATTTCGAGCAGCTCGTCCGGGCGAGCCGGCTGTATTACGAGCTGGGCGAGACGCAGCACGCGATCGCCGAGGTGCTGGGTGTCACTCGCCCCCAGGTCTCACGCCTGCTGAAGCGCGCCCGGGGAGAGGGGATCGTCGAGATTCGGATTATCGACTCGACGGCGGTCGACAGCCCAGCGGCGGAGGCGTTGCGCGGCAGATACGCGCTCGACGCCGTGCACCTCGCGCCGACCATCGCAGGACCCGAGGACCTGACTCGACGCATGGTCGGACGACTGGCGGCCGAAGTCCTGCGTGCCGCGATTCGGCCCGGCGCGATCGCTGGGGTCGGCGACGGCGCGTTCGTCTCGGCGACGGCGGAGGCCCTCGAGGAGGGCACCACGACGGTTGCCGCGACCGTTGTCCCGCTCTGCGGCGGCTTTTGGACCACCGGCCCCGAGCGAGAGCCGTATCGACGCGTGGGTGAGGCGCTTGGCTGCCAGGTCCGGGGCCTCATGGCGCCCGGACTCGTCGACGACGCCGCAACCAGGACGGCCCTCGTGGCGCATGCTGGCATCCGGGCCATCGCCGACCTGTGGGAGCGGCTGGACGTCGCCCTGTTCGGGATCGGCGGGCCGGCGTGGAGCGCCTCGCTGATCGGCGAATCGATCGAGCACCAACTCACCAGGGACGGGGCGGTCGGGGAAGTGCTCGTGACGCCGTTCGACCTGGACGGCCGGTTCGTCTGTCCGGCTCTGCGCGATCGCGTGATCGCGTTCGATGCACGCCAGCTCGGCGGCGTCCCGGCCGCGATCGGCGTGGCGGCCGGACAGACGAAGGTCCGACCGATCCTTGGCGCCCTGCGCGCCAGCGTCGTTCGCACCCTCGTGACCGACGTCGCGACAGCGGAGGCCGTTGTGGCGCTGGACGAGGCAGCCCCGATGCCGCACGGCGAGCGGCATCGATGACCGCGCGCCGGGAGGCGTTTCTGGGCCTGGACCTCGGCACGACGGAGGTCAAGGCAGGACTCGTGTCCATGGACGGCCACCTTCTGGCACTGGCTCGAAGCGGCTATGGGCCCATCACCACTGACGGCCACGGTTGGGCGGAGCAGGATCCGGGCGCCTGGTGGTCCGCGGTTATCACCGCGGTTCGCGCCCTCCATGGCACCGACGCGACCGAGATCGTCGCCATCGGCGTGGACGGCCACGGACCGACTCTCGTTGCCGTTGATGGACGGGGCGAGGCGACCCGACCGGCGATCACCTTCCTCGATGCTCGTGCCGGCGCGGAAGCCGAGGAGCTTGCCTCGGCGACGGGTGTCCGTGGGTGGGCGCTTGGCGGTCTCCCCGCGGCGCTCTGGGTCGAGCGCCACGAGCCCCTGGTCGCTGCGGCAACCCGTTGGTATCTCGCGACCTGGGAGTGGCTCGCCTTGCGGCTGTCCGGAGCGGTGGCGGCACCCCTGGTTCCTGATCAGCTGGTGCCAGAACGCTCGCTCGTTGCGGCGTCCGGCATTCCCCTGGAGCGACTCCCGCCGTCGACGAGCACGGGGCGGATCGTCGGCCGACTGACGGAAACCGCCGCCGACGCCCTTGGACTCGTCGCCGGGGTGCCGGTTGTCGGCGGCACCGTCGACGCGTTCACAAGCTACCTGGGCGCCGGCCTTCTCGAACCCGGCGATGCGTACGATCCGGGTGGGTCTGCTGGCGGTTTCGGGGTCTACTGGAATCACCCGCTGAACGTTCCTGGCGGGTTCGTGACGCCTGCTCCCTTGCCCGGCCGGTTCAGCATTGGGGCGGCGATGGCGGCGACAGGCCGAGCCCTCGATTGGTACCGCGACAACATCCTGGGCGCCACGATCACCACGGAGGCGCTGCTC
>JANNQZ010000210.1:0-4549 GCA_031401015.1 Chloroflexota bacterium
TGGCCAGCCTGGCCGCCGGCGACTCGGCCACGGTCACCGTGACCTACAGCGTGGCCGCCGACGTGGCCGACGCCGTCGCCGGCAACACCGCCAACGCCAGCTCCGACGAGGACAGCGCCGAGGGTTCGGCCGACCTGACCATCACGACGCGGGCCGACGTCGAGGTCACCAAGACCGACAGCCCCGACCCGGTCACCGCCGGCACCAACCTGACCTACACCATCGTCCTCACCAACAACGGGCCGTCGGACGCCCAGACGGTTAGCCTGAGCGACGCCCTGCCGAGCGTCAGCACGTTCGTCTCGCTGGCCAGCCCGCTCGGCTGGACGTGCATCACGCCGGCCGTCGGCGTGAACGGCACCGTCAGCTGCACCCGGACCACCCTGGCCGCCGGCGCGAGCGCCACGTTAAGCCTCGTGGTCAAGGTCAGCCCGAGCGCCGTGGATGGCTCGACGATCACCAACGGCGCGACCGGTGCCAGCTCGACGACCGATCCGGTTGCGGGCAACAACACCGGCAGCACGACCACCGACGTGATCACCAGGGCCGACGTGTCGATCACCAAGGCCGGGCCGGCTACGGTCATCGCCGGCAACGACATCACGTACACGATCACCGTCAGCAACGCGGGTCCGTCAGACACCCAGGCCGTCATGGTCACGGACGCCCTGCCGAGCCAGCTGACTGGCGCCAAGTACTGCACCTACGTCTCTCCGGCGGTCGACTGCAGCGCCATCACGACGTACAGCGGCAGCATCTCGCTCGGCACGCTCATCGCGGGCGCCGCCGTCAAGATCAAGATCACGGCGACTGTCATCTACCCGCAGCCCGCCGAGTCGACGATCACGAACACTGCAACGGTGTCGAGCACGACAACGGACCCGGCAGCCAGCATCACCTGGTCGACCGCGACGACGACCGTCTAGGCCGCCGTCATCGGGTCAGGCAGCACGATGACCAGCTCGGCGTTCGAGCTCAAGGACGATCTTTCACCGTGGACGATCTCGGACTTCGAGATCCTCTTGAACCCGCAGAACAAGATCGTCGCTACCAACCCTGGCCAGTTCTACTATCACCAGCGAGTCACGAACTCCTTCCCCAGTACGACGGCGATGGACTTCGTGCTCGACTGGCCCGCGGCCTTCGCTACGCAGACGACCAACGGTCAGCCGCTGCACGCCTACGTCCAACTCGTGGGGGATCCCATGAATACGTGGCGGGACTGGACCGGACAGTCGACGGGCATCTGCTGGAGTTCGACGCCGGCCGCCAACTGCGGCGGACATGATGCAACCATCACGGTCCGCAATGTCCCGACCGGAGCCAAGGTCTGGATCACCGCGCATCTCGATTACTACCTGAAGGGTTCAACGGTTGCCTCCAACTTCACACAGAAGCCGGTCACGTACACGCCCTTCATGTCCGTCATCGCGATCAAGGATCAGGCCACCAGCTTCGTCGTCGGCACGAGCTCTTCGAGCGAGAGTCTCCTTGGCCGCGGCAAGAAGGTCACGGCCGTCTATGGAGCCCTGACATCCTCAACTGGCGTGCCTATCGACAACGTCTGGGTCCGGTTCACTCAGGGCTCGAACACCGCGACTGCCCGTACCGGTGCGGATGGGACGTACCTCGTCTTTGACGGCCAGGGTTGTGCGCTTGCCGACGGGCTCGAAGGCGGGTGCACCGGCGCGTCAAGTCTTGCGTGGAACTTCGCCAATGGGACCGCTAGCGGCACGTTCGCCGTATTCGGATCAGGGGCCACCCCGTCAGGGACGCCGACCTACCCCGCCGGGTACACCAAGTTCAAGATCCTCAGCAACGGTTCGACGGTAGTGGCTCAGACAACGATCCCACCCACGATCACGTTCAACGTGGCGAAGGGCTCCGCCTACAACCGCGACTGGCTGTTCACGCCTTAGCGGCACGCCGCCGACCGCGCGCACCAAGGCCGCCCCTGGGTCCCGGGGGCGGCCGCCGTGCTACGCCGTCAGGATCAGCCTGCTAGCGCGCGTCGTATGGAGCTCTGATTGGACCGCCCAAGAACTCGTCGGCCAGGGAGGTTTTCGCTACGGCGCCTTCGGGTTCACGTATTGGCAGCGCGGCCGCAGCGGGCAGGTGTCGTGATCCGGGCGCTGCGCGTGGCATGACTTGCGACGTGCTGGATCAGGTTGACATGCGCCCGTACTTGGCAATCACACTCGGCCCATGGCTCCGCGGGAGTGGTCATCTGCCGGCTCAGGGCGCCTTCGGGTCGACGTAGCGGCAGCGCGGGCGGAGCGGACAGATCGAGCACTCGGGCCGCTGAGCGTGGCAGAGCACCCGGCCGTGCTGGATGAGGTTGACGTGGGCCTCGTGCATCTGGTCGGGCTCGAGCAAGCCCAGGAAGAGGTCGTGGGCGTCGTCCGCGCTCACCTTTGGGCCGATCAGACCGACCCGGTGGGCGACCCGCTCCACGTGCCGATCGACGGGCATCAAGGGCTGGCCGAACGAAAACAGCAGCAGCACCGAGGCAGTCTTCTTGCCGATGCCATCGATCGCGGTCAGCCACGCCCGCGCATCGAGGGCCGCCATGTCGCCCAGGAATTCCAGGTTGTAGTCGCCGCGCTGCTCGCGGATGTAGCGCAAGGTGGCCTGGATCCGCGGCGCTTTCTGGTTGGCCAGGCCGCCCGGCCTGATCGTGTCCACCAGCTCGGGGATCGGCGCGCGCTCCACGGCCACCCAATCCGGCGCGGCGCCATCGGCCAACCCGACGCCGCCCCAGCCGGCCCCTGGGTTGTGGGCCTGGACATCGCCGCCCGACGGATACCGCTGCCGGAGCGCCTCGAAGGCCACCTCGGCGTTGGTATCGGCGCTGTTCTGGGTCAGGATCGTGAGGATCAGCTCGCTCGTCGGGTCGAGCCGGCGCTCCCAGGTCGGCCGACCGTAGTGCGCGGCCAGACGCTCCATGACGTACGGGACGAGGCCAGGCCGATAGCGTTCGAGGCGCTTCGCCCACGTTCTCCCCGGATCCGAGAAGCGGCGCCTGCGCGGCCTCGGGCGGGGCTTCAGCGAGCGGAGCGCACGCGGGACCGGTGTCACCAGACCGTTTCGACGTCGTCGCGCGAAATGGCGGGATCGCTGGTCAGGATCGGCAAACCCTCGATCGGCTCCTGCGTGACGAGCAGGCGATCGCGTGGATCCCAGATCGATACCAGCCGCGCCAGGCGCTCCCCGCAGCGCTCGGCGGGTGCCACACCGGCCGCCATCGCTGCGTCGATCGACTGAGGGCGCTCGCTGACGGGTACGGCGATGGCGCCGACGGCCGCCAAGGCTTCGATTCCTTCGGGCTCGACACCGCCTCCGACGGCGATACATGGGACGCCCGCGGCGGCCGCTCTGCTGGCGACCCCGAGCGCGGTCTTGCCGAATGCAGTCGATGCGTCGATGCCACCTTCGCCTGTGATGACCAGGTCAGCCTCGGCCAGCCGGGCGTCGAAGTCCGTCGCCTCCATCAGGAGCTCGATCCCCGGCCGAAGGGCGAACGAGCGGAATCGCCCGGCGATCGCGAGCAGGGCGAACCCGACGCCGCCGGCGGCACCGGCACCCGGGATGTCGCGAACCGGCGCCCCGCCCGCTGCCGCCTCGAGGGTGTCGGCGTAGATCGCGAGCCGGCGGTCCAGCTCCGAGACGTCTGCCGCCGAGGCGCCCTTCTGCGGGCCATACACCGCGGCTGCGCCCGCGAGGCCGAGCAGCGGGTTCGAGACGTCGCAAGCCACGGCCAGATCAACACTGGACAGGCGGGGATCGAGGCCGCCCAGGCTGGTGCGCGGCGCGTCGCGATCGGCATCCGCGCCCAGACCGCGCAGCAGTCCCGCGCCGCCGTCGGTCGTAGCACTGCCGCCGATGCCGACCACGATCGAGGTCACGCCGGCGTCGAGCGCGGCCCGGATCAGTTCGCCGGTACCGACCGATGTGGCTGCGATAGGGTCGCGCTCGCCGGGCGCCACTCGTGAGAGTCCGGAGGCTTCCGCCATCTCGAGGACCGCCCGAGCGCCGTCAGCGGATCGGAGCCAACGCGCGCGAATTGGCCGCCCCAGCGGGTCGCGAACGGTCGCTGTCTGCCAGTCCCATCCCCCGGCCGCCGCGATCGCCTCGAGCGTGCCCTCGCCGCCGTCGGCCAGCGGACAGAGGTGGACCGTGTCCGTCGGGCGGGCCCGTTGCCAACCGTCCGCCAGCGCCTGCGCCACCTGGAGTGACGTCAACGACCCCTTGAACGAATCGGGCGCGAAGAGGACGGTCCGGATGACGGCGCCGATATGAACCACAGTACTAGGATCCGGACTTGCTGGTCGATAACGCGTGATGGACGCCGAATACGACGCCCGCACGAGCCCAGGGCACGGTCAAATCGGGGTGTAATCGAGCCGTTCTGCCCGTCCATCCTCCCGCCATAGGAGTCTGGCTAATATCGCGCGCCGGAAGTCGGATGGCAGGTGCGGGAACGGGGACGGCACGCGCGCGAGGCATCCTACTTCGATCCCCGGCGATGGGCAGCAACTCGGACAACAGG
>JANNQZ010000211.1:0-2231 GCA_031401015.1 Chloroflexota bacterium
CTCGTCGTCCGTGGTGGTTCGGCCGAGGGACAGGCGTAGCGCGCCACGGGCCTCCTCTTCCGGATAACCCATGGCCGTCAGGACGTGGCTGACCTCCGTAGAGCCAGTCGTGCAGGCCGACCCGACTGAACAGGCGATCCCTTCGAGGTCCAGGGACATCGCCACGGACGGCCCGTCCGTGTCGCGCGCGATGATGGACAGCAGTCCGGGTAGCCGCTGCTTCGGGTGGCCGGTCGGCTCCGTGCCGGGAGACGCCAGGATTGCCTTGGCCAGACGGTCTCGCTGGCGCCGGAGCCGGGCGACCGTCTCGGGTCGCTCCTTGCACGACAGCTCGTAGGCCGCCGCGAACCCCACGGCGCCGGCCACGTTCTCCGTTCCGGCCCGGCGATGCCGCTCCTGTGTGCCGCCCTGCTGCTGGGCCAGGATGTGCGTCCCGTGGCGCACATACAGAGCGCCCACGCCCTTGGGCCCCTCGAACTTGTGTGCCCCGAACGACACCAGGTCCGCGCCGAGGGCCTCCACATCGAGATCGACGTAGGGCGCGGCCTGCACGGCGTCGACGTGGAGCAGGACGCCCTTGCGGCCGCGGACCACCTTCGCGATCTGCTCGATCGGCTGGACGGTCCCCACCTCATTGTTGGCCAGCATGATCGAGACGAGGATGGTTCGATCCGTCAGCGCCCCCTCGACATCGGCCGGGTCCACCCGCCCGTAGCGATCCACCGGCAGCTCCACGATCTCGAACCCGAACTTCTCCAGGTAGCGCAGGGTATGTCCCACTGCATGGTGCTCAACGGCGGAGGTGACGATTCGGTGACCGTGGCCCTTGCCCGCCCAGGCCGCGCCCTTGAGCGCGAGGTTGCTGGCCTCGGTTCCGCCCGAGGTGAACACGATCTCGCGTCCCTGCGCGTTGAGGCGCGCGGCCACGCGTTCGTGCGCGTCATCGAGTGCGGCACGGGCTGCCCGGCCAAAGCTGTGGGCCGAGCTGGCGTTCCCGTACGACTCGGTGAGGTACGGCAACATCGCGTCCAGGACCTCGCGTCGCAGCGGAGTCGTGGCCGCGTGATCGAGATAGATCGCCATCAGCGCGATTGTACGTCGGGGCTACGCCACGCCCGCACGAGGCTTGTGAAACCGTACCCGCCAGAGGTTGTGCCTACGGCGCAGGCGAACCAGCTGGCTCGGTCGATCCTGCGGAACCGGCCCGGGGGATCGCCGCCCGAGGACCGCCACACCCGGCATGACTCATAATGATGAGTACTATAGGCTCACGATATGACCAAGCGCCTCCAGGTCCTGCTCGACGACGCTGAACTGCGCGATCTTCAGCAGTTCGCCCGCGAGCGGCGAATGACGGTGGCGGAGGTCGTGCGCCAGACCTTGCGAGCGGCCCGCGCGGAAGCCGCGATGCCTGACCTGGCTGCTCGACTCGCGGCGGTCAACCGTGCGTACGCGCACCAGTTTCCCGTCGGCGACATCGATGTCATGCTCGAGGAGATTGAGCGCGGCTACCTTGGTGCGGGGCCGCGTTGATCTTCGTCGATTCGAATGTCCCGATGTATCTGATCGGCACGGAACATCCCAACAAGGCGATCGCGCGCCGGATCGTGGAGCGTGCCCTGGTCGACGGACAGCGACTCGTGACCGACGCCGAGGTCTTTCAGGAGATCCTGTATCGATACGTGGCCATCAACCGGCTCGACGCCATCGGCCCTGCGTTCGACGAACTGTCACAGATCGTCAGCGAGATCTTTCCGATCGATTACGCCGACACCCTTCGAGCGAAGGCCCTCGTATTGACGACGCCGCGGCTATCGGCGCGCGACGCCCTTCACCTCGCGATCGTCGGACGCCACAACGTCTCGGCGGTGATGAGTTTTGACACGGGGTTCGACGGCATTCCAGGAGTCGTCCGGATCGCCGGCTGACGGCGTCGGGGCGTCGGTTCAACCGGTCGGGGCCGCCGGAGTCAGCCGGTCGGGGCATCGTCGCGTTCGGCGGCCCGGCGCAGGTCGTCGGCCCGGCCGGCCTGCCGGCGCCGATCATGCTGCGATAGGGCGCGCTTGCGCAATCGGATCGATTGCGGGGTGACCTCGACCAGCTCATCCTCGGAGATGAATTCGAGGGCGCTCTCGAGGGTCATCGGGCGCGGGGGCGTGAGTCGCAGCGACTCATCATGGGAATGAGTCCGGATGTTGGTGAGCTTCTTCTCCTTGGCCGGGTTGACATCC
>JANNQZ010000212.1:0-1737 GCA_031401015.1 Chloroflexota bacterium
CGCAGGTCCGCGCCCTTCTCGCTCGCAGCTGAATCGATCCCGGCGTCCGCTCGCGGCGTTATTGACCGGCGGGGCCGCTGGCGCCTCGACCCTGGGGCCGGCTGGGCGCGCGGCAGCACCACCAACGCAGACATCTTCAGCATGGCGATGAAGAATCTGCGCACCAAGGGCGCGATCTTGGTCCACCGAGTACGCAAAAAGTGCTCTGGCACCACTTGCCACGGCAAAGCGGACAACCGGGGTCAGACCCCGGGCGCCGCGACTGCGGCTCGATCCGGGGTCAGACCCCGGTCATTGGCGGCCCGGGGGCGTCGTCGGGGGGGTGATCACGAGCTGCACGGGCAGCGCGGCGGATTCGTTTCGCAGCGGAGAGTTCACTTCGACGCGCCCGACGACGAGGATCGGCTGCGTCTGCGGCTGGACCCAGGGCTCGACGACGAGGTGGACGGTGCGAGAGGTTTCCTGCTCGGTGATCATCACGCCGTTGAGTCCGACGTCGTCCACCCGCACGCCGTGCGGCAGGTTCATCACCGAGATCGGCACCCGGGCGGTGAAGCCGTTGTGCCGCTCGAGATTGACGGTGAGTGTGGCCTGCTGTCCGGCCGTCACTTCGACTCGCTGCGCCGTGGTGGTGACGACGAGATCTGGCCCAGGTGCGAGGGCGATGAGACCGAGGGGGTCCGTCATGTCGGCCTCGCGCGTCACGGTACGGCCGTCGATCGCCGCGGTGCCGGTGAGCATCAGGGTGACGAGGCCAGGGACGTCGAGCTGCTTGCCGTAGATCGAGCGTAGAACCGCCCGGCGGCCGTCGAATGACGCGTCCGGCGCGGCGGCGAGCATGAGGACGGTGGTGTCGGCGCCGGGAGGAATCCGTCCGGGCGCGACGGTCAGGCCTGGCGGCAGGTCGCGCAACTCGACGTCGATCGGCCCGTCAAAGCCGTCGCGGCGATCCGCCGTCACGGTGACCGAGACACGGCCACCGCGCTGGATATTGAACGATTTGGGATCGAAGGTCACGTCGAAGTCGCGCACCGGCTCGCGCACGGTCAGGTGATACGAGAACCGTTCCCCCTCGAGGCCGCGCACATCCCTGAGGCGCAGGAAATAGTCGCCGTCGGCGGGCGCCTCGAAGTGCAGGCGCGAGTCCTTTCCGCCGAACCGCGTGCCGCCATCGTCATTGACGTAGTCGATCTGAAACACCGGCATGCCGTTCGGCTCGAGCCGTGTCCCGGGCTTGTGGATCTCGACCTTGTAGACCGCCTCCGCCACCGAATGATTTCGCGGTGAGGTGTCGAGCAGCGTGGTGCGCCCGCCCCGGAAACCCCTGAGCCGCAGGTCGTCGTCGGGATGGGTGGGCTTCGCCTCAACCTGCAGGAGCTCATCACCGATCATCAGGTAGTCGTTGATGGCGAGGTCGTTCCAGGCGGCGAGACGGATGCTGCGCCGGTTCGAGTCGGGATCGTTGAGCGCGATCTCGGTTTGCGCGATGCAGCGAATCAACGCGCGCGGCACCGCCCGGCCCTTGGCGTCGAGTACGTCGATGATCGTGTCGAGCGGCGAGCCCAGCTGCTGGGCCGTGACGTCGAAGACCAGGGTCTGTCCCTTGCGGGCGGAGAACCGGAACAGGTCCTGATCGGACCGTGCCTTTCCAGCCGGACGCGCGCTGGCGGCGCCCGCGGCCGTCCACGCCCGCCCCTTGACCGTCGATGGAATCGGAAGCACCTGCGCGACGGCGAG
>JANNQZ010000213.1:0-11912 GCA_031401015.1 Chloroflexota bacterium
CCAGGCTCCGGGCGATCAGGGCCCGCGCCAGACCGCGGCGCCGCCACGGTCGCCGGGTGAAGATGGAATCGAGCCAGCCGGTGCGCAGGCCGTCAGGGTCCGTGTGGACCCCGTTGAGGACGGCACCGGCAACGTCGCTCCCGTCAAAGGCGACGATCCACAGCTCGGGATCGACGTCGGGATCTTCGACGAACTGGGCGAACTTCTCATCTGAGCCTTCCGACCAGCCGAAATGATCGCGGAACGCTTCGACGTCGGCGTCGAACACCTGGCGCATCGCCGTCAGGTTACGCGTGATCGGTCGAATCTCGAACCCGTCCGGCAGGGCGACCTCCGGGATCGCGTCCACGTCCGATCGCTGCATCGAGGCGAACCGGCGGAACGGCACGTACCCGGCGGCCTCGAGAAGAACCTTGCCGCCGCGGTCGCCATCGAAGATGAACGTGGTGAAGGCGCGGACGCGGTCCGTGGCCTCGCCTGCGGTCGCGTGTCCGGCCGCGATCTCGACGCGGCGACGTTCGGTCCAGGCAAGCAGCAGGGCCCCGATGCCGCGCCGACGCCAGGCCGGGTCGACGACCCCGACGCCCTCGTACCAGCGCTCGCCGTCGTTCGAGTCGTTCCATTCGACCCGGGCGTAGCCGACTACCGCGCCACCGACCCGCGCGATCACGAAGTCCCGCGCTGGATCGCAGCGCTCGAGGTGCCGGTAGGACGAGGTCATGCCCTCGAGGCTATCGCGCTCGTGTTCGCCGTCGGCGACGCGCGCCTTGTCGGCCACCGCCCACAGCGTCGGGAGGTCCGCGTCGAGATCGACGCCTGGACGGAGATCGACCCCGTCGACCCGGGGCAAACTGGCCCCATCGAGGATCAATCTGGCCGTCGTCGCTTCGCTGCTTTTCACCGCCGGCCGTCCCGCCCGTACTTGGCGTCCATGTGTTTCGTCACGGACTTGCCGATCGCCTTCCACTTCCGTCGGTCCTCGGCCCGGGCAAGCGCATTCACCCTTCGGTCGTGATCGGCCACTTCCTGCACCAGCTTCCTCCAACTTGCATGGCGGTCGGCGGCGAGGCTCCCGTCAAGCAAGGCGGCGGCGATGGCGCAGCCCGGCTCGCCGTTGTGGCTGCAGTTGCCGAATCGGCAGCGGCTGACGATCGCGTCGATGTCTCCAAATGAATGCTCGAGGCCCTCGCCGTCCCACACGGACAATTCGCGGATCCCGGGTGTGTCGAGCACCAGCCCACCGCTCGGCAGCAGATGTAGCTGGCGCCGAGTGGTGGTGTGTCGCCCCCGCGCGTCGTCGTCGCGGATCGCCCGGACCAGGGCGCGCTCCTCGCCGGCCAGTCGGTTGAGGAGGGTGGACTTGCCAACGCCGGATGAGCCAACAAACGCGGCCGTTCGGCCGACGCCGATTCGCCGCTCGACCTCGTCAACCCCGCGCCCGTCAAAGGAGCTGACGACAAGCACCGCTGCCCCGGCCGCGACGGCGGCCACCGCGACGAGCGCCGACTCGGGATCGCCGCCGAGGTCTGCCTTCGACAGGAGGACGACGGGCTCAGCGCCACTCTCCCAGGCTGCGGCGACGTACCGTTCCAGGCGACGCAGGTTGAGGTCGTGATTGAGTGAGGCAACCACGAAGATCACGTCGAGATTGGCCCCCACGACCTGGGCCTGGGTGCGCTTGCCGGCCGCCTGGCGGAGGAGGGCCGTCCGGCGCGGCAGGACCGCGTGGATGACCGCCTCTCGGGTTGTCCCACCGTCGAGGGCGACCCAGTCGCCGACCGCCGGGAAGGCGGCCGGATTGTCGCCGGACTCGAATCGGAAGCGACCGCTGACCGTAGCTCGTAGCTGGCCTCCAGTGGCGACGACCTCGTACGAGCCACGATCCTCGGCCACGACCCGGGCCGGCTCCCGCCCGAGCGCCGCATGCTGGTCATGGGCAGCCTCAAGCTCCGCACTCCAGCCGAAGGCCAGGAGCGGAACTGGTGACTGCGTCGGCGTCTCGTCCATGTCGCCCACCTCAGCCGACTCGTTTGAGCTTGCCGGTGCGCTTGGCGTAGCGCTCCGCGCGCCCAAAGGCCCACAGACCGAACGGGATGAGCACCGCCCCCATCACCATGAGCGGCCAGGCATCGGCGACGAGCGCGCTCACATGCACCCCATCGATCAGGCCGGCGCGCACGCCGCGGAGCACATAGGTGGCTGGCGACAGGTGCGAAAGCACCTGCATCCAATCGGGCAGGATCTCGATGGAATAGTAGACGCCGCTGACGAGCAGCAGGCAGGACTGGAGCACAAAGGTCATCTGGGCGCCGCGCTCAACGTAGAGCAGGGGCAGGATTGCGGCGATCATCCCGATCCCGACAAAGCTGAACGAGCCGAGGAGCATGAACGCGAGGGCTGTGACCGGATCCGCATTGGACAGGTCGATCTGGGGGAAGAACAGGATCAGCGCGACAAAGATCACGAACGTGTGGACCAGGCCGTAGACCATCGCGTACAGGACGGATCCCAGGAGCTGGGACCAGCGCTGGATCGGCGCCATCATCGTGTATTCGAGTGTGCCCTCCCAGCGCTCCACGGTGATCGTCTCGGCGATCCAGCTGAACACCACGGATAGGTAGTTCCAGAAGATCGCCCCGACCATCAGGGTCAGCAGCAGCGTCGGGTTGCCCTGGTCGGCACCGATGAGCGAGATCGACAGCGCGCCCGCGACGGAATAGACCAGGAACGCGACTTCCCAGCCCCAATACCGGCGGGTCAGAAAGAAATTGCGCTCGATGAAGGCGTACGACGCCTTGAGCTCATGGGCGACGATGGTCACGGGATTGATCTCCAGGTGGGGGAGCGCGGTCCGGCCCCTCAGCGGGACCGGACCGGCTCGAATGCGGGTTCCGCCGCAAGTCGCGCGCCGATCCGGATGATCTGGCGCCCGACGTTCTGGCGGATGGATGGGGACGCTTGGCGGACCCGGCGCAGGAGGGCGGCCGTCGCGATTTCTCGCTCGATCCGGTCGCGCGCCACCTGGCCGTGCAGGTTGGGGTCAAAGAACATGGGTATCACCTCCTTTCATTCGTCAGATCAGTCTTCAGATTCGGCGTCCTCGTCCTCGACGTCGTCGTCGAGCGAGCGGCCGGTGTAGGTCATGAACACGTCTTCGAGGGTCGCGGCGCGGCCCAGGCGGTTCGCGGTGAGAGCCCTGAGGCCCTCGGGCGTGTCCTCCGCGACGACCCGGCCGTCATTGAGGATCGAGATGCGGCCGCACAGACGTTCTGCCTCGGCCAGGTCGTGAGTGGTCAGGACGATGGTCGCGTCATGCGTCGTCCGCAGTTCTTCGATGAAGGTCTGGACGTCCAGCTTTGAGCGTGGGTCGAGCCCCGTGGTCGGTTCGTCGAGGAGCAGCAGGGTCGGGCTGGTCAGCAGGGCTCGCGCGATCGAGACCTTCTGCTGCATCCCTCGACTCATCTGCTCGATCGGACGGCCGACCCGCTTGGCGGAAATGCCGAGTCGTTCGAGGATCACCAGGGCCTCGCGCTTCGCCGTTCCACCGTCCAGCCCGTAGAGCCGGGCGGCGAAGAGCAGGTTCTCCATCGGGCTGAGCTTCTTGAAGAAGGCAGCGTCCACGCTGACCCGGTTGATCAGTCGTTTGACCGCCATCTCGTCGCGCTCGATGTCGTGGCCAAAGACCTCGACCCGGCCCTCATCGAGAGTCAGGAGCCCACAGATCAGGCGGATCAACGTCGACTTGCCCGAGCCGTTGGCGCCCAGGATCCCGTGGATGTCGCCGCGCTCCAGGCGCATCGACATGTGCGAGATCGCGGTCACCGCCTTGTGCTTCCGCCCGACGACGAACCGCTTGCTGACGTCCTCGATCAGGAGGGCGGGGACGGCGGCGACGGCCGGGACGGCTGGGACGGCGGGCACGGCGGCGAGATCGGCGGCGGGCGATCGGCCGGGTGATCCGTTCTTCAGTTCGGGGATCACGGTTGCGGTCACTGGATGCTCCAGAGTTGGGCGATGGGCGGAGTGGTCCGGAAATGACGAGAGCCGCGGGTCCAGCTCGACGGGTTGTCGTCGGTGGGCCTCGCGGCTCTGGTGGCCCGGCCTGCCGGTGGGGCAGGGAAGGGCATCAAAAAAGCCGGGGGCCCGATCTGGCCCACGGCTCGTGGCTGGTCCGGAAGGCGGTCCGGCCGCCTGCGGCTAGCTCGAAATGGGCACAGAACTCCCGTGCGCGACGGCACCAGTGGGTGCGAGGCGCAGCCGGAGGATCGTCTTCGTCATCATCGGAGCCGCCTCCTTCCGGTAGATCTGCGCACGCGACTTGCGAGCCGGGCGGGAGCTTAGTCGCCGGGCGATGCCGGTGTCAAGCGCCGTTCTGGGGTGTGTGTGAACGGCCAGCACCCTCGCGTATCGCGCGCCCCCCTGAGTCCTCAGAAGGGCTTCAACATCATCAGGGCCACGATGATCGCGATCCCGCCGATCCCGATGGCGGCGGCCTGGATCGGCCTGGGGGATCCGAGGAGCACGGCCAGATCGGCATCGGTCGCCGGCGCCGGCGGGGCCAGCTTCTTGCGGACGTCGTTGTACGTCGGTAGGCCGAGCGCATGGCGAAGCGCATCGAAATGAGGCGTGGCGATCAGGTACATCGCGACCATGATTCCCACCAGGAGCCCGAGCGACGCCCACAGCCAGACCCGTCCGCTCGTCCACTGGCCACCCGCGATACCGGACAGGATGCCCGCCAGGAGCAGCACGCCGACAGCGACGTAGAACCAGTTCAGGTAGGCGTTTGAGAGCTCCAGGAGGGCCTGGATCCGCGTACGATCTCGCTCGCCTCGAAGCTTGAAGGTGACCATCGCCGACGCCCCGTGGACGAGCACGAAGGCGAAAGCGCTCAACACGTGCACGAGCCTGAGCAGCGGCATCCACGGCGTCAGGTCCAACGGGTACTCCTTCCTGGCCGCGGGCGACGCACGCGCGTCGAGCGATGATGACACCCAGTGCGAAGAGTATCACGACGTAGACGGGCGTGGGGCGGCGAGGCAACCACGGCATCGTGATCTCCGTCGCCAGGCCGAGCTGCTCAGCCGGCAGTCAAATCGAGCCTCACGATCGGACGGACCGGAGTGGTCGCGTTCCATTGGCGGCGCTCGATGACGGTGAAGCCGGCTCGTTCGAACATTCCGAGGGTTCCGGCATAGGCATTCGCGGCCCGGACCCGACCTGCCACCGTGTCGACCGGATAGGCCTCCAACGTGGTCGCGCCGTGGGCGCGTGCGTACTCGATCGCGGCGCCGAGGAGCAGCGTCGCGACGCCCTGGCCGCGATCCCGGCGCGAGACGACGAAGCAGACGATCGACCAGACGGGCGTGTCGTCGAGCGGAGCCAGGATCTTTGAGTAGCGCAGCTTCTCGTAGTCCGCACGCGGCCCGAGGCTTACCCAGCCGATGGCTCGACCGTCGAGGTAGGCGACCAGGCCGGGGGCCGGAGCGCGACCCGCCAGTTCCTCTAGAACAGCACGGTTGTCGGACGCCGTCGAGTTCGTCCAGTCGCGGCCGCGGAACCGGAAGTAGGTACACCAGCACCATTTCGCGTCGCCGCCCTCGGCGAACAGAGCCCCGAGATCCGCGAAGCGCTCGCGCGTCAGGGGGCGTACGTCAGCCATGATCGGCTCGGACATCGACGATGATGCTACCCGGGCGAGGTTGCAAGGGGTGCCGGGATCCGAGTTCGAGCAACTGATCGCCATGTCGTGGCGTCCCCCCAACGACGTTTAGCGCAGCTGGAGGACGACATTCGATGCAGAGGCACTTCTCAAGGTTGGTAGGCGTGCTGTCCGTGATGGGGATCGTAGGCGGGTGCATCGGTGCCGCCACCACTTCATCGCCCGCCCCGCAGCCCAGCGGACCGGCCGTCCCGACCTACCACTTGCGTGCCACGTTGTTCCACGCGATTCCGCCACTGAACCGGTTCG
Source organism: Chloroflexota bacterium (assembly GCA_031401015.1). Classification (GTDB taxonomy): domain Bacteria; phylum Chloroflexota; class Limnocylindria; order Limnocylindrales; family CSP1-4; genus SPCO01. Next base: position 5,972 of record JANNQZ010000213.1, read on the forward strand.
CGTGGCTGCCGATCGTGGCGATCACCGGCGACCTCGAGGTTGTCGTGGAGGGCCCAACGCTGGCGATCTATCCAGGGCCGCTGCTGCCCAACCTCCAGGCTCGGCCTCTCACCACGGACGGGCTCGCCGGGATCGTGTCGCGGGCACGCGAATTGGGACTCCTCTCTGGAGCCCACGACTTCACGCCGCCAGACGTGATCCTGGGTGCGCCGCTCGGGAGGATCGAGCTCCTCGTCGACGGCGTTTTGTACGATCTGACCGGGGACCCGTCTCGCGTCATTGTCTGCGTCACAACCCCCTGCGTTCCCGCGCCCGGAACGCCGGAGGCCTTCGCCACGTTCTGGCAAGCACTGCTTGACATGAGCTGGCTTGAGCAGGATCTCGGCGAGCAGGTTCAATACGTCGCGGAGTCGTTCGCCATCCTTGTCGGTGTCGATCCGGTCGACGAGCCGGCGCTGCCGCCGCAGGTTGTCACGTGGCCGCTCGGAACGCGCCTCGACGCGTTTGGAACGCCGGTCGGGAACGAGCCCGCACCTCGCTGCGGGACCGTCCGTGGCGTGGAGGCGGCCACCCTCGGGCCGGTTCTGTCCGGGGCGAACGAGCTGACCCGATGGCTGGATGAGGGCGCCGAACCGGATACAGCAATCGCGATTCAGGTCCGACCGATGATGCCCGGCGAGGACGTCTGCCGTGAACTGTTCGGGCTGACCGACTGACACGCCTTGGCGGCCGTTTGACCGCTCCCCAGCCCGGCTCGTAGGCTCCGTCTTGTGGCTGATCCGCTGTCCGCGCCGCGCCGCGGGACCCTCCCGGCCGTCCCGCCCATCTCACCGGGACCGAGCTCGATCGCGGAGCTGATCCAGATGGGCACCCTCGATGCGGAGCTGGCGGCAACCCTCTGGCTGCTCCTCGAAGCGCGGGTGCCGATCATCGTGGCCGGAGCGACCCCGACGGCCGGCAAGTCAACGCTGCTTGCAGCCTTGCTGGCGTTCCTGCCCGCCGAAGTCCGGGTAATGGAATTGCGCGGCGAGGACGAAGATTTCGCCTGGCTGCCGCAAGCCTCTGAACTCGGTTGGCCGGGGGTCGCCAAGCGTGCTGCCGGCGGCACGCTTGTTCGGCCGGACAACACGGTCCTGCTGGTCGACGAGATGTCGGACCGGTCGGCAGCGGACACCTGGGGGGCCGCGGCGCGGATCGTCGTGCGCGCGGCGGTCATCGGGTACGGTCTCGCCGCGACCATGTCCGGCGACTCGCTCGACGACGTCTTCGAGGCTCTGCGCCGGCCCGCGGTCGACCTGACGGATGACGAGCTGTCCCGCCTCGGCGTCGTGCTGGTCCTTCGTCGGCTCGATGGTGGTCGACGTCGGATCGTTTCGGCGCATTGGGTTCGCCCGGTCGCCCGCGACACCCACGGCCACGTTCAGCGACTCGGGCCAGCTGTCCTCACAACCTGGAACGCAACGACCGACACGTTCGAACACTTTGGCTGGGGGGTCACGCCTGAACTCGCCATGCGCGTCGGCCGGAGGGCGGGCGATTTCGAGATCGAGATCGAACGGCGCCGCGACTTGCTCAATGCGCTGGTGCGGTCCGGCACCACCGCGCCCGATGAAGTCCGGGCGGCGCTCCTGGGATACCGCCCCGCGGATTGACGCTCCGGGGAGCGGCGGGTAGGCTCGGGCTCCCAGCCCGATCCTGCATCCGGAGCGCCCGTGGATCACGTCGCCGATCCTTCCGCCGAACCTGTCGCGCGGGTTCGCACGCTCGGCGAGCTTCGCGCCGACGGTTGGCGATCCCGCACGGTCAAGGAGGAGCTTCGGGCAAACCTGCTCGCACGCATGGCCGAGGGCGGCGCGTTCATGCCGGGGATCGTCGGCTTCGAGGACTCGGTCGTGCCGGCCATCGAGAACGCGATCCTGGCTGGCCACGATCTTGTCTTTCTCGGGGAGCGCGGGCAGGCGAAAACGCGGATGGCCCGGATGCTCGTCGAGCTGCTGGACCCGTGGCTGCCGGTGGTCGAAGGCGGAGAGCTGAACGACGACCCGTTCGCGCCGGTCAGCCCGGCGGGGCGCGCCATCGTCGCGGAACTGGGCGACGCTACGCCCGTCGCGTGGCTCGCGCGCAACCGCCGCTACGCCGAGAAGCTCGCAACGCCGGACATCACGATCGCGGACCTGATCGGCGAAGTCGATCCGATCAAGGTGGCCGAGGGACGCTACCTGTCGGACGTGCTGACGCTCCATTACGGGCTGATCCCGCGGGCCAACCGGGGGATCGTGGCGATCAACGAACTGCCGGACCTGGCCGAACGGATCCAGGTGGGCCTGCTCAACATCCTCGAGGAACGCGACGTTCAGATCCGTGGCTTCGTCGTCCGTCTGCCCCTGGACCTGTACGTGGTGGCGTCCGCGAACCCTGAGGATTACACGTCGCGCGGCCGGATCATCACCCCGCTCAAGGACCGACTGGGATCGCAGATCCGGACGCACTATCCGCGCACCCTCGATCACGAGATGGCGATCGTCCGCCAGGAGAAGCACCGGTTTGCGGCGGAGGTCGGCCAGCCGACCGTTGTCGTGCCCGGGTTCATGGAGGAATTGGTCGCCGAGCTGACCCACCTCGCGCGACGGTCGGCCGACATCAGCCAGCGGTCTGGTGTCAGCGTCCGCGTCTCGGTCGCCAATGCGGAGGTGCTGGAGGCGGCGGCACTCAAGCGGGCGGTGCGGCTGGGTGAACCGGTCGGGGCGCCCCGGGTCTCGGACCTTGGGGCCGTCATCGCCTCGACGGTCGGCAAGGTTGAGGTCGAAGCGGTGGGCGACGAGGCGCCCGAGGAGCGGATTGTCGAGCGGCTCATTACCAAGGCGCTGCACGCCACGTTCAGCCGGCGCGTATCCCTTGACGAGCTCGAGGGTGTAATCGAGGCGTTCGAGGACGGCTTCACCGTGGAGACCGGCGATCGGATCCCATCGCGCGAATACGTGGGCTGGATGCGCGAGGTTCCCGGACTGGCGACCGCGGTGCGCCGGCTCGGCGCGTTGGACGTGACCGATGGCGCTGAGGAGCCGGCGGTGGTGGCCTCCGCGGTGGAGTTCCTGCTGGAGGGGCTGCATCTGGCGCGCCGACTCAACAGGGACCGCATCCCGGGCGGCACGGTCTACCACCGATGACATCGTCCGGGCTCTTTGGGCTCCGTGGCCGCGACCTCGTGACCTCAGGTGTTGACCGCCGGGCAACGAAATCTCGGTCGCTCCTCGCCGCGGCCCCAGGTGTTGACCTCCGGGCAACGAATTCGGCCGCACGGGCGAGAAGGAGGCGTACCGGCGGCGGACCAGCGTCGTTTTCGGTCCCGGCGTTGACCTGGGGACAACGGCCAGGCGCCAACGGATGCGATCCTGGGGTGCCGGGAGGCGATGCGGTCGAAATCGTTGTCCGCGGGTCAACACCCTGCCTTCCCGGTCACGCCCGGCGCCGATCTGGGGCGCCCGCGGTCGAAATCGTTGACTGCGGACCAGCAGGATTGAACGTGCCGCCGGTCGTGCCCGCAGGCCGCCTGGGAGATACGCCACCGGAATCACGAGCCATCGGGTGACCGCGTACTCCCCGGATCCACACGACCTCCCCGAACCCAGGCGTGCTTCGGCCAGGGCCGGGCGTGCTTCGGCCAAGGCCGGGCGTGCGTCGGCCAAGGCCGGGCGGCCGCGCGTGCCCGGCGCACCTGGGTCCTTCGACAGCTCAACCGGGCGGGACCGAGACCGCGACCACGAAGACGGCGTAAACGGCCTGGCGGCACGCGCGCGGTACACGCGTTGGGATGGTACGCAACGTTTGGCCGATCTCGACGCGAGCGAGATCATGGACGCCCTCACGGATGACGTGATGGCTGAGGGCGACCTGGCCGAGGCCCTGCGGCGGCTGATGGAACGTGGCTGGCGGACCGGCGACGCGTCCCGCGGCGACATGGCCGGACTCCGTGACCTGCTGGAGCGACTCGAGCGCCGCCGGCAGGAATTGCTGGATCGGTACCAGCTGAACGATGTCCTGGCCGATGTCCGGCGGGAGCTCGAAGCCATCGTCGACGAAGAGCGGGCCGGCGTCCGGCGTCGGCTGGACGAGGCCAGCCAGGGTGGGCCGCGGGGTGAAGGCGCGCCGCCCGTGGACTCGGCCGCCCAGGGCGATCGCGCGGACGATGCCGACCAGACGGCCCAGGCCGATCGCGCCGACGAGGCCGACCACGCAGCCCTCCGCGCGATGCTTCGAAACGTGGCGGCGCGGCGGCTCGATCAGCTCGATGCGCTGGCACCCGACGTCGGCGAACGGATCCGGGGCCTCCAGGCCTACGACTTCCTTGAACCTGGCGCCCGCGAGCGGTTCGATGCCCTGGTGAAGCGTCTCGGCCAGCAGCTCCTGGATCAGTTCGCAGCTGGCATGTCCGATGCCATCCGGACAATGTCACCCGACGACCTCGCTGCGAACCGCGAGATGGTGCGCGATCTCAATCAGCTGCTCCGCGAACGGATCGGCGGCGCCGAGCCGGATGCCTCGCCATTCCTCGCCAAACACGGCCGGTTCTTCCCGGGTGCCAGCACCTTCGACGACATCCTGGAGCAGCTCTCCCAGCGGATGGCCGCCATGCAATCGCTGCTGCGATCGCTGCGTCCGGAGCAGCGCGCCGAGCTGCAATCGATGATGGAGGCACTCCTCCGTGACGATCGATTGATGGTCGACCTTGCGCAGCTTGCCTCCAACCTGAATCTGCTCCTGCCCGGGGGCCTCGGCGACCGGGTGCAGTTCGGCGGTGACGAGCCACTGGGGCTGGGCGGTGCGTTCGCCCAGATTGCCCGAATCGATGCCCTGGACCGCCTCGGAGACGCCCTCTCCGATGTCGACACGCCCGGGGACATCGCCGGCATCGACCGTGACGACGTCCGCGACCTGCTGGGCGACGACGCGGTCCGCGAGCTAGACGCGCTCGAGGGTCTGGCCGAGCGCCTTGAGCAGGCCGGTTATCTGACCCGCCAGGGTGAGCGGCTGGAGCTGACCCCGCGGGGCCACCGACGGATCGGCCAGAAGGTGCTCGATGAGCTGTTTACCCGGCTCAAACGCGACGCTTTCGGGGGTCATCGACTCGAACGGGCAGGAGCGGGCGGGGAGCGGGACGAGGCCACCAAGCCTTACGAATTCGGCGATCCGTTCCACCTCGATCTGCGCGGTACGTTGTTCAACGCGCTGGGTCGTGACGAGAACGCCCCGACGGTCCGTGGGCCCGGCACGCCCGTCCGGCTCCGACCCGCCGACTTCGACGTGTTCCGGACCGAAGCCTTGACGCAAACCTCGACGGTGCTGCTGGTCGACATGAGCCGGTCCATGCTGTTGCGCGACTGCTTTCTCGCGGCGAAGAAGGTGGCGGTGGCACTCGAGACCCTGATCCGTACGCAGTACCCGCGCGACCATCTCGCAGTGATCGGGTTCGCCTACTACGCCCGCGAGATCCCGCCTGGCACCCTTGCCGGGCTGAGCCTCAATGGCTACGAGTACGGTACGAACCTGCAGCACGGCCTCCTCCTGGCCCGCCGCTTGCTTGCTCGTCACCCGGCCAACAACAAGGAAATCGTGGTGATCACCGACGGCGAACCCACCGCCCATTTCGAGGACGGCCAGGTCGAATTCAACTACCCGCCCACGCGCCGGACGATCAGCGAGACGCTGCGCGAGGTGCAGCGCTGCACGAAGGAGCGCATCACCATCAATACCTTCATGTTGGAACGATCCCGGGCGCTGGCGGAATTCGTGGCACAGATGACGCGCCTGAATCGCGGTCGGGCGTTCTATGCCACTCCCGAGCGCCTCGGTGAATACGTGTTGGTCGACTTCGTCAGCCGCCGGACGAAGCGGGTGTCGTAGACTCGGGCGAATCGCGATCCGGAGGAGAGGGGCAAGGATG
>JANNQZ010000214.1:0-6656 GCA_031401015.1 Chloroflexota bacterium
CGCGTCACGCGATCGTCCTGCGGAATGGAATATGCCTCGGGCCGGTTCTCATTGAAAGCTCGATTGAGGTGGCGAACTCCAGTTCAGCCTCGGGTCCGCCGGCGGCCAGCGGCGCAGGTGCGGGTTCCGAAGGTTCCGCTACCGATGTTTCGGGCTCCGGGGCTTGCGTACCGATGGGCCCGGAGATCGGCTGGTCGATTGGGGTGGCTTGGGCGTCGAGCTCGGTCATGGCGACGGCGCTCCTTCATCGATGGGACCCCGACGGGTTGGTCAGCGATAGTTCTCAAACTGCAGCGGAACGGGCAGGTCGTCGAGTTCGCGCAGCCGGGTGATGACCTTCTGGAGATCGTCCCGGCTCTTGCCCGATACTCGCACGGCGTCGCCCTGGATCTGCGACTTCACTTTCGGGAATTCGTCACGGATCATCCGGGTAATCCGCTTTGCGACCTCGTCCGATAGGCCCCGACGTAGTCCGATCCGTTGCCGGACCTTGTTCCCGCCAGCCTCTTCGACCTTGCCCCAATCGAAGATCTTGAGCGACAGGCTACGCCGGATCGCCTTTGACTCGATCAGCTCCCTGAGGGCGCCGGCGCGATGTTCGTCATCCGTGATCAGGATGAGTTCTTCCTTCGCCTGGGTCAGGTCAACGGTCACGCCCTTGAAGTCGAAGCGCGTGCCGGCTTCACGACGCACCTGGTCCAGGGCATTGCGCAGTTCCTGCTCGTCAAAGTCACTGACGACGTCAAAGGATTGGTCGCCGGCCATCGAACCTCCTCTCTGTGGGACTGCTGCCATCGTGCGTCCCGCCACCCATCGTCTGGACGCGGGCGTCGCTCAAGGCGGGGAGCGCCGAACGGGCGCTCATGATACCCGGCCGGCGATAGATGTAGCCGTTCCGGGAGCAAAGACACGCCTCGAGCCCGCATCGTTGCGTGGCGGTTCCGCGGCTGCCGCCAACCCGATCAGCCGGGCGCCCGCAGGAGCTCCAGCAGGCGTTGCCCGATCCGGGAGCTCGCGCCACCGCCCATGACCAGCACGACGTCGCCCGGTCGAACCTCCCGGGCCAGTCGCTCCGCGGTTGCGTCCACGGACCCAGGCGAGAAGACCGGGATACCTGGGCGCCGCAGGGCGACGGCATCGGCCAGCTGCTCAGGCGAAGCGATCGTGGTGTCCGGATCACGGCCCGCCCAGATGTCAGCCACAACCACGGCGTCCGCCGCGGTCAGGGCATCGGCGAGTCCATCCAGCATGGCCGCGGTCCGATGGAACGTGAGCGGCTCGAATGCGGCCCACACTCGCCGATCCGGCTCGCGCTGACGCACGGCGCCCAGGGTCGCGCGGATCGCGGTCGGGTGGTGCCCGTAGTCGTCGTACACCGCAACGCCAGAAACTTCGCCGATGCGTTCGAGACGTCGCCCGACGCCCCCGAAGGAGGCGAGTCCGGCCGTGATCTGGTCAACCGTCAACCCGAGAGTCATGGCGGCCCCAGCCACCGCGAGGGCATTGGCCGCGTTGTGTCGGCCGGCCGTCCCAAGACGAACCACGACGACGCCACCGGCCGGATCGAGACCCTGGATTTCGAGCGTGGTGGAATCGCGCTCCATCGCCGTCACGACGCCGACCAGCGAGGGTGACGCCGCGGCGCCCGCCACCGGGCCCGCCGTGGTCGCCGGGCCTGCCGTGGTCGCCGGGCCTGCCGGGCCCCCGTCGACGATGTCTGCCGGTCCCCGGTCGACGACCGCGTACCGGACGACCGGGCCAGGTCGATCGCCGAGGCGCTCCACGACCTCGGCGACCCCAGGGTCGGCCAGATTGGCGACAAGCGTCGCCCCTGCAGGTGCCCGGCGCAGCCAGCGTTCGAAGGCTTCGACCACGGCCGCGCGGTCCGCGAATACGTCCGGATGGTCCCATTCCACGCTCGTCAGGACCGCGACCGACGGCAGGTACGGATCGAAGTTTCCGGCGTACTCGTCGGCTTCGACCACGAACGCCTCTCCCCTCCCCGAACGAGCTGTGGACGGGGGTCCCCCCGTGAGCGACGAGGGCAGCAGCGCACCCACGAAGGCGGAGGGATCCGCCCCGGCCCTCGTCAGGACGTGCACGAGCCAGCCCGCCGTGGTGCTCTTGCCGTGCGTGCCGGCCACGCCAACGAGACGACGCCCGAACGCCGCGTCGGCGATCACCTGCTGCCACGGTTCGAGGGGGATCCCCGCCCTCCGAGCGGCCACCAGTTCAGGGTGATCCGGATCGATGGCGGTGAGGGCCTTCGTCACGGCCAGCCGGTTCGGTGCTGGATTCCCGGCGACATGTCGAGGCGAGTGTCCCGTCTCGACCGTAATCCCGTGCGCCTCAAACGCGAGCGTGTATGACGACGGACCACCCGCGTCGCACGCGGTCACCATCGCGCCGGCAGCCGCGGCGAGGAGGGCCGCCGCGCTTGCGCCCGCGCCACCGGCGCCGACGACGTGAATCCGCTCTCCAGGCATGATCGGGCGCGCCGGGCGAGCTGCGGCCAGACCGGCCCCAATGCGTCCGGCCCCGACGCGGTCGGCTCCGGGGCCGCCGGCCCCCCCGAGACCGGCGAGGCGGGTCATACCGAACCGGGAAGCGTGCTCACGCCGGATCCGCGCGCGCGTCGATCCGCTCATGGATGAGCCCCAGCAGAGCGGCTGCGCTCGCTCGTTTGTTCTCGGTTCGCGAACCTGACCAGAGATAGCGCCGAACCTCTGTGCCATTGGCATCGGCCACGGCGACGTAGGTTAGCCCGACCGGCTTCTGGGCAGTGCCACCGTCCGGGCCGGCGATGCCTGTCAGCGCGGCTCCCACGTCAGCGCCGGTCCGGAGGTGTCCCGCAGTGGCCATCGCCAGTGCGACCTGGGCCGAGACTGCCCCATGGGCGGCCAGGACCTCCGCCGGTACGCCGACAAGATCGAGCTTGAGCTGGTCCGCGTAGGTCACGAAGCCACCGAGATACCAGGCACTCGACCCCGGCGTCTCTGTCATCAGGTGGCCGACGAGCCCCCCGGTACACGACTCGACCGTGGCGAGGCGGAGCCCGAGGCCCGTGCATCGCTCCCCGAGCCGCGCCGCCAGCGCCACCAGCTCGGTGAGCGGATCGTCGGTCACGACGCCGAGGATGTGCTCATCCGCCACGCCACCTACCGCCGCTCGGTCTGGACCGGCGGATCCGGTGGCTTGAACAGCCAGGTTTCGGGGATTCCGGCCGGGCCCAACGCCCCGAGCGCGGTCCCGTTGAGCGTGAAGTGGGTGGCACCGGACGAACCCGAGCGCACTTCCACGGACACCTTGCCGGTAAACGTCAGCGCCCGACCAGCCGCAATGACGGACCCGGCGGCGCCGAGATCGGGGTCCAGCTTGCCATCCACCCAGACTTTGATCCAGGCCCGGCTGCCCCGGACCGCCACCACCAGATTGACGCCCTTGTAGGTCACCGTCACGGTCCGCGTGAGAGCCGCCGTCTTGCCCTGCGGACTGGCGGCGGTCACGGTGATGGCCCACGTGCCGGCCGTCAGGTCAAGCGGCGTGGCGAACGATCCGTCATCGGCGACCTTGACCGTGATCGGCGGGGGAATCTCGGGCGGGACGGGGATCACCGGCGGCTCGGACGTCGCGGCTCCCTCGGTTGGGGCCGGCCCGGATGGGCCAAGCCAGGCCGCGCGGATCACCACCGAGGCCGCGTTGGCGGCCCGCCCGGCCAACGGGATGGCCCCGTTTTCGAACGTCGTGCCCTCTGCCGGCTGATCGACCGCGAGCGTCGGTGCCTCGATCACCAGGAACGGCACGGTGATGAACAACCGGATCGTGTTCTCGGACCGCTTGCCGGTCTCGGGGTCAAGAGCGGCAACGTCGAACTGGTTTCGGCCGCGACGCAGGTCAACGTCTGCTCTCCAGTCCCCATCCGGGTCAGCGCTGACCTCATACGGGTCGCGACCCGGCGTGGCAATCGACACGGTTGCCCCGGGAAGGGTAAGGCCGCGAAGCGCGTAGACCGTGGTCGATTCGTCGACATCGAGAAGCGCCGTTGCCGGATCCGTGACCGCGATCGTCGGTGGTTTTGTGAACCGCAGGACCTGGCTCCCGAGGTACGCGCCAAAAGCCAGCACGAGCGTGGTCAGGAGCGCGATCACAACCAGACTCGGCGATACCGTGAATGCGGCCCGGGGTCTGGCTATGGGTCGCGGCACGGTGATTGTCGGCGGGGTCTCGCGGACCTCCCCGCGCTCGCGCCGCCAGAGGAGCAGGATCTCGTCCGGGTCAAGCCCGAGGTAGAGCGCGTAGTTGCGCAGGAATCCCCGCGTGTAGACGGGACCGGGCAGTTCCTTGTAGTCGCCACGCTCGAGGGCCGCCAGGTAGCGGGATCGGATCTTGGTGTCGCGTTCCGCCCGGTACAGGTCCACGCCCTTGCGCTCCCGGGCCGCATAGAGCCGTTCGGGCAGGCCGGGCTCCGGGTCAACGGCCAGGCTTCGACCCGCGCCCCCTCGGTCGGTGCCAACCGCGCGCCGTAGTTCGTCCCGCGTCGTCAATCATCGTCCTCGTGACGGCCGTCGTCGTCCCCGCCGGATGCCGCCGCATCCTCGCGGCGGAGCACCGGTCGGGCGTTTGATCCATCGAACGCGCCAATGTATCCGCGCGCCTCGAGTTGATCGATCATCCTGGCTGCCCGGGCGTACCCGACCTTGAGCCGACGCTGGAGGAGTGACGCGGAAGCCCGATCGTACTCCCGGATCACTTCGACGGCATCCGGCAGCAGGCGGTCGGCCTCGTCGTCCGCGAGATCGTCAGAGGACGCAGACCCTTCGTCACCAGTGTCGACGATGGACAGATCGTAACGAGGGTCCCCGATCTGGGCTTTCCAGTGGTCCACGACCCGCCCGATCTCCTGATCGGAGACGAACACACCCTGGAGGCGCATCGGGCGGGGCAGATCCGATGGTTGATAGAGCATGTCGCCGCGGCCGATCAGATCCTCCGCACCCGGCGAATCGAGGATCGTGCGCGAGTCGATCTGCGACGCCATCGCGAACGCGATCCGGCTGGGAAAATTCGCCTTGATCAGGCCGGTCACGACGTTGACGCTCGGTCGCTGGGTGGCCAGGACCATGTGGATCCCGGTCGCGCGCGCCTTCTGGGCCAGCCGGACGATCGGATCCTCGACATTCTTGCCCTCGCGCATCATCAGGTCGGCGAGCTCGTCGATGATGATCACGATGTACGGCATCCGGTCCTCCGGATCGACCCGCGTCTCGTTGAACGCGCGGACGTTTCGCGCGGTGGCTCCGGCCAGGCGCCGGTAGCGTGCCTCCATCTCGTTGACCGCCCACTTGAGCGCGGCCTTGGCCCGTTCCGGTTCCGTGATGACCGGAACCAACAGGTGCGGCAAGCCGTTATAGGCCGCCAGTTCGACGCGCTTGAGGTCCATCAGGATCATCCGGACGTCGTGCGGCGTCGCCTCGCACAGCAGGCTGGTGATCAGCGCGTTGACCATGACGCTCTTGCCGGATCCGGTCGCCCCTGCGATCAGCAGATGCGGCATCTTGGCCAGGTCCACGGCCTGCGCCTTGCCGGCTACGTCACGCCCCAGGGCGAAGGTCAGCGTCGAGCCGGAGGCCTTGACATCGACCTCTTCGAGGATTCTTCGAAGGGCCACGACGTTGAATTCCTTGTTCGGGATTTCGATGCCGACCGCACTCTTGCCAGGTATCGGCGCCTCAATCCGAAGGGAGCGGGCAGCGAGCGCCATGGCCAGGTCGTCCGATAGCCCCTCGATCCGGCTGACCTTGATATCCGGCGCCGGCTGGACCTCGTACTGGGTGACCACCGGCCCGGCGTTGCGGTTCACCACCTTGGCCGGGATCCCAAAGCCGGCCAGCTTCTTGACGATGATCTCCTCGTTGCGCTCGTGAGCCGCCTGGTCGCCGCCCGCACTGATCGGGAGGGCGACGTCGTCCAGCAGGGCAAGCGGCGGCAAGACGTACTCGATTCGGTCCTTGGTCGGTGGTGAGTCGGAGACGTCGGTGACGTCGTCCCGATCCGCACCCACGCGGACAGGGACCACGGGGGCGAGGGGCGCCGCCAAGGCGGTCGCCCCGGAACTGCGGGCGGGGGCAAACGTGGATGAAGTCGGCCGAGGGCTCGGAATTGGGACCGGAATGGACGAGTCGTCGCCCTCACCCCAGGCGCCGGTCTGGCCGGGCGACGGCGCCGCCGCGACGGATCTCCAGCTCCCGTTGCCAGCTGACCGTTCCCGGCCAGTCGGCGGCGTACCAGATCCCGGCACCGAACGGCCTGGCTCGCGACCAGGCGGTTCGTCGCTGCCATTCCGCCGGAGGGACGCTGCGGCCGTCGTTCCGACCCAGCGAGCGGTCCCCATGGCCGGCCGGAGCAGTTGCCGCAACGGGATGCCGAAGCCGACGATCAACCCAAGCACGGCCAGCGCAATCAGCAGCACGAAGGACCCGATGACCGGGAAGAGGTCGTTCAGCGTCCCGGCCAGGAACCGCCCGATCCGACCGCCAGAAACACCCAGGACCTGGGCGGCCCCAACGAGCCCGGCATAGGTGATCGCCATCCCCGCCACCGTGATCCCCCAGCCCGACCCCGGGCGTCGTCCGGGACCCCATTCCAGCCACCAGCCG
>JANNQZ010000215.1:0-3760 GCA_031401015.1 Chloroflexota bacterium
GTTCCCGGAGGCCTCGCAGATCTCTGGGGAGCTGGCTTCGAAGAGCTGGAAGTTGAGGACCGCCTGCACTTCCTGGACCTTGAGGTTCTGGGCACAGGCGAGGGCCTTGGCTGCGTCGATCTCGGAGTCGCACACGACGACCTCGACGCCGGCCTTCTCGGCTTCCGCCAGGATGCTGTTGGTGACGAGGCTGACGAACGGAATGGCCTCGCCCAGCGAGATATAACCGACCTTCTTCGGCGCCGGTGCCTCCGTCGGAGCTGCGGTTGCCGGAGCCGCGGTTGCCGGAGCTTCGGTCGGCGCGGGTGCGGTGGGCGCCGCTGCCGATGGGCTGGCCGGCGCGTTGGTGCAGGCGCTCACGATCAATGTCAGCCCCATAAGCGTCGCGAGGATCTGTCGAGCGCGCATGCGCGGAACCTCCAGGTCTTTGATTGGGGATTAGATCCGGTAGAGACGTTCGGCGTTTCGGAAGAGCATGCCCTCCTGCTCAGCGCGGCTGAAACCGGCCTCGGCGAGGATCCGGCGATAGGCGTCGGTCTGCTCCAGGTAGGTGGCATACAGGATGTCCACCGGCCAATTGGTGCCAAACATGATTCGCCCTGGTCCGAAGGCATCGACGCAGTGGAGGACCCACGGGCGGATGGACTCGATCGTCCAGTGGTTGTCGGCCATCCCGAAGCCCGAAACCTTGCAGGCCACGTTGTCCGCCTTGGCCAGGGCGGACATCTCCGTCTGCCACTGCTTGAAGTACTCGGTATCACGCTGGACCGGGAACCCCGCGTGGCCCAGGATCACCTGGACGTTCGGTGTCGCGGTGGCGACATCGCGCCCGGACAGCAGCTTGCCGGGTGATGCGTTCAGCTCGTACGACAGACCGCGCGCCCCGAGCGCCGCATAACCCTTCTTGAATGCCGCTGTGTTCGGATCGTCCGGATGGGCCCGGATTCGGACACCTCGCACGCGCGACGACGCCGCCAGGTGCTGGTCCAGCTTGGCCTCCGCGTCGTCAGCCTCGATGTCGCAGAAGGCGACGATCGCGTTGGGCATGCCGTGCTCATTGGCGACCTGCTCCAGCCAGACGGTTTCCTCGAGCGGGTCCGGTCCGGCGTAGGCCGCTTCGACATGGACGCTCTTGATGACGTTCGCGCCGTAGAACTCCTTGAACAATCGCCACGGGGCGCCGATGGTCGAACGGATCATCTTGTAGTCGCCGAGGAGTCCGGTATGACCGGCCCAGCCCGGCTCGGCGAGCCAGTCGTAGTGGAACCGACCGATCTCCCAGAGGTGATGGTGGGTCTCGATGAACGGGATGCTGCGATCAACCTCGGTCATGGCGCGTCCTCCTCAACCTGGCTGGATAACCGGCAACGCCGGTTTCGATCGACCAATTCGTTCGTACTCCCGCTCTGGGATGGCCTCCAGGGTCTTCCAGACCGTCCAACGGCACTTCTTGCGCGTGAGCGGGTCATCCTCGCCGCGCCAGAGCGGCGGCTCCACCGTCCGGACCGGGTGGCCCCACCGCTCCGCGGGCAGCATCGACAGGGTCAGATTGCAGTGGGCACAGTAGTAGCAGACCCCAACCTCGTTCCAGGCCCACGGATGGCGCTCGGTCGTGACCCCGAACTCGTACGGGGCGAGGACCCGCGACCCGGTGCCCTCGATCTCGTCCCCACGCACCTGCCGTCCGCCCGAGCCGCAGGGGTCGAACTGGAATTCATATCGGTCCTCGAACTCATCGAACTCGATGTCACCGCGCCGGCCGGGCCCGACGAGGTGCGCCCGCATCGCTTCGAATGAGGTGTACAGGTTGCGCACCAGGGTGTCGGCGTACGGCCGCGCCCGCACGTCAAAGACCATGTACCGCTCCTGGATGTACGGTTCCAGGACGGCCCGATAGCAGGCCTCGAGCGACGCCTCACCGAAACGCCTCGCGACGAAGGCCAGGACACCCGCCATGACGTCCGCGTATCGATCATGGAGCCGACGCCAATCGGCAACGAGTTCTTCAAGGGCGGCCTCGGCCCGGGCGATCGACCAGTCATAGGTCCGGATCCCGTTGCCGAGCGCGCCGGCCGCAACGCCGAGTTCGGCCCAGCGGGCCTGCGGATCCAGGGGGCTGCCATCCGGCCAGGCCATCAGCGTCCGCAGCCGATCGAGCTCGGCGTCGAGATCATCCTGCGAAACCCCCTGGTCGCGCAGCCAGTCGACGAAGCCGGTCGTCCAGACGTCGTAGATGACGTAGACGACCTTGGCCTCCTCCATGAAGTAGTCGACCAGCTGGGCCGCGGTCTCCCGACGACCGATCGACAGTCCGAATGTGTCGCCGCCCTCGCGCAGCGCCTCGATGATCTTCGTGATCGTCGGTACGGCCTGGTCGGCCCAGTCGCCCGTCCGGACGCGCTTGCCGATCTCGTCCGACCAGGTGAGATGGGTGGCAGTCATGCTCGAATTCTCGCGCCTGTCGATGCCGTCGCTGGCGCTACGAGTCGGCGCGCGTCAGGCGGACGCGCACCCGATCGACCGTGACCGCGCCAAGGAGGAGCAGCCCGTTGGCGACCTCGATCCAGAACGACGGAACGCTCAGTTGGATGAGCCCGTTGGCGAGCACGCCGACGATCAGCACTGCCAGGACCGTGCCGCCCAACCCGCCCCGGCCGCCTGACAGGCTGGCGCCGCCGAGGACCACCGCCGTCACCACCGACAGCTCAATCCCGAGCCCCGAGTTGACCGAGGCGCCGGCCACCTGCGAGAGCCGAATAAGGCCTGCCAGGGCCACGCAGAGTGCGGACAGCAGGAACGCGATGAAGATGACTCGCTTGGTCCGAATGCCCGCCAGGCGGGCGGCGCTGGGGCTCGCCCCGATGGCGTACAGCGATCGACCGAAGACGGTGTAGCGGAGCACAAACCAAAAGGCGATCACGATCGCCGCAAAGATGTAGACCGGCAACGGGATGCCCGCGATCCTCAGGACGCCCAGCTGGCCGAAGTTCTCGATCCGGATCGTCTGGCCGTCGCCGAGCACCTTGGTGAGGCCACGGAAGATGGCCAGCGTGCCGAGCGTCGTGATCAGCGCATTGATCCCGATCACCGTCACGCAGAACGCGTTGATGACCCCGACCACCAGGGTCCCCACCACCGCGATCACAAACGCGCTTGGGACGGTCATGTTCATCGCCAGGGGCAGGTCAACGCCCCCCGTCCCGGGTGTCAGCGCCGCGACGGCCATGAGCATCCCTGCAAACCCGACCGCCGACCCAACGGACAGATCGAATTGTCCGGCGATCAGCAGCAGCGTGGCGGGGCAGGCGATGATCCCGACGACGGCGACGTTCTGGAGAATATTGATCAGGTTCTCGCTGTTGAGGAAGAACTCAGAGGCGACCGAGAAGTAGACGAACAGGCCGATGAGCACGATGAGGAGCGCGGCCGTCTCGGGAACTGACAGGCCCCGGCCCTTCGTTGGTAACGCGACTGCCGCGGCGGCGGGGGTCGGGTCTGGGGTGGGACCTGGATCCTGCGTGGTCACGTTGGTCATCCTCCTGCGGCGGCCAGCAGCCGCGTGGTCGTAATGGCGTCGCCCGTGAGGTCGGCGACCACCTCGCCGCGGGCCATGACATAGACCCGGTCGGCGACCTGGACGGCCTCCTCGTAGTCGGATGTGCTGATGAGCACTGCCACGCCCTCCGCGGCCAGCGCCCGAAGAGCGCGGTAGATATCCTGGCGGGCACCAACATCGACGCCGCGTGTGGGCTCGATGAGG
>JANNQZ010000216.1:0-2166 GCA_031401015.1 Chloroflexota bacterium
GACTGGCTGCGCGTCACCGCCGATGGCCTGTCGCGCGAGAACCCGCGCGTCCCGTCGGTCACCTTCCTGTGGAAAGGGGCCGAGTGGATGGAGCGCGAGGCCTACGACATGTTCGGGATCAGGTTCGAAGGCAACCGTGACCTCCGCCGGATCTACATGCCCCCCGAGTACGAGAGCTTTCCGCTGCGCAAGGACTTCTTCCTGCCCGACGATGCCGCCCGGTCGCCCGGCGGCGGCGTCCGCCCGATGGAGCGCACCCACACCCCCGGCAGCGTCCCGACTGATGCGCTCGTGCGCCGGAGCACGGCCTGAGTGAGCCCGACTCGACGATGACCACCCCGACCGCCCCCTCCGCCTCGAAGGATGACCCGCGGGTCATGCTCGATCGCGACCTTGGCGTCTTCGAGCCGATCCCGCCGTACCCGCCGAGAACCGAACGCGAAGCCGAGTTCTACACCCTGGCCGACGGCGAGATGTTCATCAACATGGGTCCGCAGCATCCGTCGACCCACGGCGTCCTGCGGGTCGTCCTCAAGCTTGACGGCGAGAAGGTCGTGGACCTCGACCCGGTCCTTGGCTACCTCCACCGCGGTGTCGAGAAGCTGTGCGAGAACGCGGATTACCACCAGGCGATCTGCTACACGGACCCGCTCGAGTACGTGAGCGCGCTGTTCAACGAGTGGGCGCCGGTCATGGCGTTCGAGAAGCTGATGGATGTCGAGGTCCCCCGTCGCGCCGAGTACATTCGGGTCTTGTCGAGCGAGCTCAACCGGATCGCCAGCCACGCCCTCTTCCTGGGCTGGATGGCGCTCGATCTTGGGGGCCTCACGCCGATCCTCTGGTCGTTCATCGAGCGCGACGAGATCGTGGACATGCTGGCCGCCCTGACCGGCCAGCGAATGCTGTTCAACTACTTCCGGATTGGCGGCGTCAACGGGGACCTGAACCACGAGTTCATGAGCCGCCTGGGTGACTGGATGAGCCGCGCCACGGGCCAGATCGACTCCGGCAACGCGCTGCTCAACGAGAACGAGATCTTCGTTCGCCGGCTGCGCGGCCTGGGCACCATTGATACCGCGACCGCCCTCCGGATGGTCATGACCGGGCCGAACCTGCGCGCGACCGGCGTGCCGTTCGACATCCGGCGAGCCCATCCGTACAGCATCTTTCCGGAGCTCGAATTCGATATCCCGACGCGCTCCGAGGGCGACTGCCTGGCCCGCTACCTGTTGCGTATGGACGAGATCAAGCAGAGCCTGCGGATCATCGACCAGTGTCTCCATAACATGCCGGACGGGCCGGTCATGGCCAAGCTTCCCCGGCTCCTGCGGCCACGCCCGGGTCGGGCGTATGCCGCCGTCGAAGGGCCGCGCGGCCAGTATTCGACCTACGCGATCAGCGACGGAACGGACCAGCCGTTCCGGATGCGCATCCACGACCCGTCGTTCATCCACCTGCAGTCCGTCGGACTGATGATGCCGGGGCATCTGATCGCGGACACGATGGCGATCATGGCGTCACTCGACCCGATCATGGGCGGGGTGGATAAATGACGCGGGCAGTGGGACCGCCTGGTCGGCCTTCTCCGCATAACCGCCCCACCAGACTGCTACGGATCGCTTCCCGGCTCGCGCGCCCCGATTCGGCCGAGTACAGCCGGAAACTGACACACTCTGAGCGTGGACTCGGGTCCTTCACCCGACGGATCGCGCTGATCCTCTCCGTACCAGTCTGTGGGTGCGGTTATGCGAATTCCGCCGAGCGGCGGCGGCTCGAGAGAGCAGCGTGACCGTCATCGGGCGGGGCTGGAGCCGTTTGACCTTGCCTGGCAAGGTCGTCTTCACCGCGATCCCGCTGCTGATCGCGCTCACGGTGGGGTTGGTGGCGGTGATCGTGCTGCTGGGCGTCCCGATCGTGGATGCCGTGGTGGCGAACCTGCCGATCTTCCGGTTCATCCTGGCCGCCACGATCATCCTGCTGATGACCATCCCGACCGCCTTCCTGATCATCTTCATGGAGATGAAGATCATCGCCCTGATGAACCTGCGGATCGGCCCAGACCGGGTGGGACCATACGGCTCGCTGCTGTCGGTGGTGCACGGCCTCAAGGTCCTGATGAAGGAGGACTTCACCCCGACCGGGGCGGACCCGCTCGTGTTCACGTGG
>JANNQZ010000217.1:0-3650 GCA_031401015.1 Chloroflexota bacterium
ATCGACGCCGAGCGACCGCCCCGCGTCCAGCACGGTCGTTCCAATCGGGAAACGCCCGCGGCGACCGGACGGCGTGAAGATGACGAGCGCGTCGCCGGCCATGTCCTCGCTCCGCCGGCCTCAGCCGACCGCGACCGGGCCGACCGAGCGGCGGTTGACCCGCCGGCGACTGACTTCGCCCTCAGGCGTTGGCTCGCGGTTGACCATGATCCAGCGGCCGCAATCTGGGTCGTGGCCCATCAGCACGTCCGCGGCCATGACGCACGCCTTGACTTCGGCCATGAGCGGGTCGGTGATGGCCGACGTCATCCCGGCCGCGATCGCCATCGGCAGGAACGCGGCGTTGATGCCTTCGCGATTCGGCAGCCCGAAACTGACGTTGGAGGCGCCACAGGTGGTGTTGACCTTGAGCTCCTCGCGCAACCGGCGGACGAGCGCGAAGACCTGCCGCCCGGCCTGCCCCAGGGCTCCGATCGGCATGACCAGCGGGTCCACGACGATGTCCGACGCCGGGATGCCGTGGTCGGCGGCTCGCTCGACAATCCGCTTCGCGACGGCGAACCGGACGTCCGGATCCATGCTGATCCCGGTGTCGTCGTTGCTGATCGCCACGACCGCGGCGCCGTACTTGCGGACGAGCGGCAGGACGCGCTCCAGGCGCTCTTCCTCGCCGGTCACCGAGTTGAGCAGCGGCTTGCCCTGGTAGACGGCGAGCCCGGCCTCAAGCGCCTCGACGATCGATGAATCAATCGACAACGGCACATCCGTCAGGCTCTGGACGAGCTGGATGGTGCGAGCCAGGATCGCCGGCTCGTCGGCGAGCGGGATCCCGGCATTGATGTCGAGCATATGGGCACCGGCGGCCACCTGGGCGAGCACGTCGCGCTCGACCCGGCTGAAGTCGCCCGCCTTCATCTCCTCGGCGAGGGCCTTTCGCCCGGTCGGATTGATCCGCTCGCCGATGATCACGAACGGGCGATCAAACCCGATGATGACCTCGCGGGAGGCGGAACTCAGGACTGTGTCGGTCACGACGTGGTCGTCTCGGCCGAGAGCTCCGAGGTCGTGCCCGGTGGCAGGGCCGGCCCACCCGCAAGGCCACCCGACTGGATGAGCTCGGCCAATCGGTGCTTCGTGTACTCCGTCTCGAGCCGCTCGGCCTCAGCCTTGACCTCCGCCTCGATATCGTCGCCGCAGTCGCGATGCGTCTTGCGCCATTCCTCGATGTAGGCGTTGTACTCGCGCTTGCCGGCCCGGTTGGCGGCCTTGTCGATCGCCACCTGGAACCGCTGGTGGAGCACAACCTTGCTGGAGTGGCGGTCCGCCCTGGCTACGACCTGGGCGGGGATGTCACGCCACCAGATGATCGAGAGATTGGCCATGTCAGGCGACTCCAGTGGTGTGCGGTTGAGCGGCCGCAGACGGGTGGGCGGCCCCAGTGGCCGCGTGGATGGAGGTGGCGAGTTCGCCGTACCCGGTCCGGCGTCGCTCGAAGGTGAGCCCCAGGCGATCGGCGGCGGCGCGCGCCTTCGCGGTCAGCGCCGGGTCGTCCGTCTGGGCGAGGTAGACGAGACGGCGATAGTTCCCGAAGTAGTCCGACTGCAGTTCGGGATGGCGATCGAGACCCAGCCCGACGAGGACCAGGGTCTCGAACTGGCGGGCCAGGAAGTCGGTCAGGTAGAACGTGCCTAGCTCCTCGTCCTGCATCGCTGCGTACACGGCGGGCCCGGCGTAGAACTCGTAGCTGGGGGCGCCCCCGATGCGTGCCACACCCTCGCGCGCGAGGACGGCGTCAAGCGATCCGTTCGTCCCGCAATCCGCGTAGGCCACGAAGATCCGGACGTCGTCGCCGTATTCGTGCCTGACGGTTGCGATCCGCTTCTCGACCGCGCCCGCGATCCGGCTCGGACGCATGTGCAGCCGGGCATCCACGCAGACGACCTTGACCGCTGGGAACCCCTTCGTCAGGGCGAGCAGCTCGCGGGCGAGAGCGCCGCAGCCGATGACGACCACGCGCGGCTGCGAGGTGGCGGAGGCCGACTCAAGCGTGGACGCAGACCCAGCCTTGGATGCCTCACGTGCGGCCGACCCACGCGCGGACGCCGCGGCCGACCCCCGCGCGGACGCCGCGGCCGACCCACGCGCGGGCAGCGCCACCGAGCGACTCCGGGACGCCGACTCAGGCGTGGACGCGGGCGCGGCGTTCATCGATCAAACGACGAGCAGTTTCGGATGCGACTCCCGCATCGCGGCAGTACGCATCGGCCCCCACGGCCGCAGCGAACTCCTCATTGAGCGGCGCTCCACCGACCAGCACGATGTAGTCGTCCCGCATCCCGCGGTCCTTGAGCGTCTGGATAACCACTTTCATGTACGGCATGGTGGTCGTGAGCAGCGCGGACATGCCCAGGATGTCCGGCTTGTGCAGCTCGAGCGCGGCGATGAACTTCTCCGCGTCCGTATTGATCCCCTGATCGAACACTTCGAACCCGGCGCCTTCGAGCATCATCCCGACCAGGTTCTTGCCGATGTCGTGGATGTCGCCCTTGACGGTCCCGATCACGACCTTGCCGACCGGCTGGGCGCCCGTTTCGGCCAGCAGCGGTCGCAGGATGGCCATGCCCGCCTTCATCGCGTTCGCCGCGAGCAAAACCTCCGGAACGAACAGGATCCCGTCGCGGAAGTCAATCCCAACGATCTTCATCCCGGCAACAAGCGCGTCGTCGAGGAGCTTCGTGGGGCTCCAGCCGCGGCCCAGCAGGATGTTGGTGCCTTCGACGATCTCCGCGGCCATACCGTCGTAGAGGTCGTTGTGCATCTGCTCCGTGAGTTCATCGTCGGACAGCGCCGCGAGGTCGATCTCCGCGTACTCGTCCTGGGCCATTGGAATCTCCTGGGGACTGCAGATCGGTGGAACGGCCGGTGTTCCACGATGTGGCACCGTGCCGTATGATGGAACTTCGAGGATCCCGAATCTAGCCGAGCCGGAGCCGAATGTCCAGAGTCCAGTCCATCGAACGCGCCTTCGCCGTCCTCGCGACACTGGTCAACGGACCGATCGGCGTCACGGAGGTGGCCGAGCGGGCGGGGCTGCCGAAGTCAACCGCCGCGCGGTTGCTGGCCTCGCTCGCGCACGAGGGCGTGGCCGAACAGGTCCCGGGCGACACGCGATACCGCCTGGGTCAGCGGCTCGTCACGCTCGCCGCCCGAGTCCGGCCGACCCGGTCACTGGCGGCCCTCGCACGCCCGTCGCTCGAGGCGCTCGCGCAGGAGACCGGCGAGGCGGCCGGCCTGAGCGTGCCGGACGGCGACCTCGCCCACTACATCGACCAGGTGAGCAGCTTGAACCCGGTCTCCGTGCGCGACTGGACGGGATCGCGAATCCCCCTGCATGCCGTTTCGTCCGGCCAGGTCCTGCTGGCATTCTCGCCGCCCACGTTCGTGCAGCGCTATCTCGGACGCCCGATGGAGCAATTCACCGAGCGAACCCTGGTCACCGCCGATGCCCTGCTGGAACGGATGCGCGCGATCCGCCGCGACGGGTACACGTGGGCGCTCGAGGAGTTCGATGAGGGCATCTCGTCCGTGGCTGCGCCGGTGGCGGACGCCTCCGGGGAGGTGGTTGCGGCCGTTCATCTCCACGGACCGTC
>JANNQZ010000218.1:0-4524 GCA_031401015.1 Chloroflexota bacterium
CGAGGCCGACCCCGAGCACCGTCCCGATCGCCAGCCCGCCGAGGGCCTCGAACAGCGTCGCGGCGGCCGCCTTGCCAAGCGGCCAGCGACCCTCCGCCCAGTTCTCCGCGAGCGCGGCCACGATGTCGGTCGGTGCCGGCAGCGGAAAGCCGCGCAGGTCGATGTTGCGAACGGCGACCTCCCAGGCCGCAATCGTCCCCGCGAACACGATGACCGCCGGCAGGTAGTACCAGAACCGCCCGATCCACCGTTCGGCGGCCGGAGTCCTGGGCGCCCTGCCCGGTGAGTGTCCCCGATGGGCGTTCGTCGCGATCGCGGAGGTCATCCGATCCCACCCTCGGCCATCGTCCGGTCGATCGACGCGAGGTCCGGAGCCAGGCCGCCTTCCGCCTCTGCGCCCCCGCGACGCAGGGCCTCGCGGACGGCCGTGATCAGCTCGAAGTAACGGGGCTGCTCGCGCGTCTCCACGTCACGAGGACGGGGCAGATCCACCTCGATGACGTCGGTGATCCGCCCCGGCCGGGGGCTCATGACCACGACCCGCGACGACAGGAAGACGGCCTCCGGGATGGAGTGCGTCACGAACACGACGGTGATCCCGGTCCGCTCCCAGATCCGCAGCACCTCCTGGTTCATCCGCTCCCGGGTCATCTCGTCCAGGGCCCCGAACGGCTCATCCATGAGCAGGATGGACGGCTCGAACGCGAGCGCCCGGGCGATCGCCACGCGCTGCTGCATCCCGCCCGAGAGCTGATACGGGTGGTGGTGGAGGAAGTCGCCCAGCTCCACCAGCTCCAGCATCTCAAGGGCTCGGGCGGTCCTCCGCGGGCCGTCGTAGCCCATCAGCTCGAGCGGCAGCTTGACGTTCTCCTCCACGGTGCGCCAGTCGAACAGCACCGGTGCCTGGAACACCATGCCGTAGTCCCGATCGAGGCGCGCGCGCGCCGCCGGTTTGCCATTGACCGCGACCTGCCCCGCGGTCGGGGCGACCAGGTCGCCGATCACCCGGAGCAAGGTCGACTTGCCGCAGCCGGACGGACCGATCAGGGAGATGAATTCGCCGCGCGAGATGTCGAGTTCGATCCCCTGGAGGGCAGCGGTCGTCGCCGTGCCGCTCGTCGAGAAGGTCTTGCCGACCGCGGCCAGGCGGACCACCCACTGGCTGGCAGGTTCAGCCATCGGCCATCATCCCGCTGCCGCCCCTGGCCGCCCACGCAGGACCACCAGTTCAGCCGCGCGGATCACGGCGAAGAACGAGATCCCCAGCACCGAAGACACGAGAATGGCCGCCCACAGCTTCTCCGGTCCGCTGATGTACTGCTGGTTGAAGTTGATGATCGCGCGGCCCAGACCGTCGGGAATGCCGCCGGGTCCTTCGCCGATGATCGCGCCGACGATGGACGCCGTCGCCGCAATCTTGAGTGCCGTGAACAGATACGGTAGGGATGCGGGCAGGCGGACTTTACGGTACGTGGCCCATCGACCGGCAGCGTACGAGCGCATCAGCTCCAGCGCGCGCGGGTCCGGCGCCCGCAGCCCGCGGATCATCGCGATCGTGACCGGGAAGAACGTCAGGTACGTGGCGATGATGACGACCGAGGCGACGCTCGGGCCAAAGGCATAGACGATCATCGGCGCCAGGGCCACGATCGGGATCGTCTGGCTGGCGACCACGTACGGCACGACGGCGCGCTCGAGCAGCCTCGAGTGGACGAAGAGGGTGGCGAGGACCAGCCCCAGGAGCGCCCCAACGACGAACCCGATGGCCGCCTCCCGCCAGGTATAGAGGGCCGCACCTGCCAGGAATTGACCGAGTGACTGCTCGGAGTTGCGCTGCACAGGCTCAGCGAGGGCGCTCAGGATGCCGAACCAGTGCGGCAGGGTCAGGTCGCTCGCGAACGGCCAGCGGAACGGCGGATTGTGGTCGATGGCGAGGCCGGTCCCAAGTACGTTCTCGAAGCGCCACGGGACGCCGCCGATCCACTTGACCAGCTCCCAGCCGATCAGCACCACGGCCACGAATGTGGCGAGGATGGCGAGGCGACGGCGCCGCGAATGGTCGATCCGGCCAGCGATCGCCATGCGCTAGCCGGTCACCGCCTGGTCCGCGATGTCGAGGGCGCGATCGATGATCTCGAATCCCTCGGCCAGTTGCTCGTCCGTGATGCACAGCGGCGGGTTGGTGTGGATCGAGTTATTGAGGATCATCGTGTACAGCCCGTTGTCGCGGAAGAACTTGCCGATCGCCTTCATCTCGTCCGAGGTGCCGTTGAACGGCGTCAGCGGCGTCCACGGATCGCGACTGCGGACGAGGTCCAGGATCCCGAACAGGCCCAGGTTTCGCGTGGCACCCACGCTCGGATGCCGCGCCGCAAGCCGTCGATGGTGCTCGGCCATCACCGGGCCGAGGCGCGCCGCGTTCTCGATCAGCCCGTCCTCCTCGTAGACCGACAGAGTCGCTAGCGAGGCCGCCAGGCTGACCGGATGGGCGCTATAGGTCAGGCCGCCGTAATACATCATGGAGTTGAACTTCTCGGCGACTTCGTGGCGCATGGCCACGGCACCCAGCGGCAGGTACGAGCTGGTCAGGCCCTTGGCCAGCGTCATCAGGTCTGGGGTGACGCCCCAGTGGTCGATCGCAAACCACTTGCCGGTCCGCCCAAAGCCGGCCATCACCTCGTCGGCCACCATCAGGATCCCGTGCCGGTCGCAGATATCGCGGACGCCGGCGACGTACCCGTCGGGCGGGATCAGGATGCCGTTCGTGCCCACGATCGTCTCGAGGAAGATCGCGGCGATCGTGTGACCGCCCTCGTATCGGACCACGTCTTCGAGACCCTGGAGGCTCTCGCCGACCGGACGCGGTTCCGCCTCGCCCCAGCGATGTGTGTCCGGGTAACGCACGACACCCACCAGACCCGGCTCTGTCGCCCAGCGACGCGGGTCACCGGTCAAGGTCATGGCCCCCATCGTCGCGCCGTGATACGAGCGGTAACGGGCCAGAATCTTGTATCGCCCGGTGTACTGGCGGGCCAGCTTGATCGCGTTCTCCACCGCCTCCGCGCCGCCGAGCGTGAAGAACGTCTTGTCCATGTCGCCGGGCAGGATCTCGGCCAGCTTCGCCCCGAGGCGCGCCCGGATCTCCGTGGCGAACGCCGGCTGGACGAACTGGAGCTTCTGCATCTGGGCGGTGATCGCGTCGATCACACGCCGGTCTCCGTGGCCAATGTTCACCGACATCAGCTGGCTGTTGAAGTCGAGGATGCGCTTGCCTTCGGGCGTGTAGAGGTAGACGCCCTCGGCGCGATCGATGGCGATCGGGTCGATGGCGCCCTGGATGGACCAGGAGAAGAAGGTGTGTTTGCGCGCCATCCGCGCGATCTCTTCGCTGGTCATCGACCCTGGGGCGGTCGTGATGCTCATGGGGTTCACCTCGGGGGGCGGGCGCGACAGGCGCTGGCCGGCGACTGACGGACGTTCGCGTGCTAGTGTACCGAGGCGTCCAGCATACCGAGGCGTCCACGATCAGGAGGCCCCCGATGGACCACGCCGCCTTCAAGAACTGGCTGGACCGCTACGTCGACGCGTGGCGCCTGTCCGACCCGATCGCCATCGGCGACCTCTTCAGCGTCGACGTGCGCTATGCCTTCGATCCGTTTGAGGAGGCCGTGGTTGGGCGCCCGGCGGTAGTCGCCGCCTGGCTGTTGGATCCCGACGACCCCGGTTCCTGGCAAGCCGACTACGAGGTCCTCGCCATCGATGGCGATGCGCATGTTGCCCACGGCCGGACCCGCTACCTGACCGACGACCGGTCCGCGGTGGATCGCGAGTTCGCCAACGTCTTCGTCTGCCGCTTCGACACCGACGGGCGATGTCGAGAGTTCACCGAGTGGTACATGCGCCGGCGCCCGGAGGCCATCCCGGACTGACGGGGATCGGCGGAGCCGCCCACCCGCCGACGGTGTACCCTCAGCCCTCTTTGACCCAAGCGAGACCACCGAGACCACCAAGACCACCGAGCGAGGTGACCGCGAGATGCCCCGAATCGTCCGTGGTGCGCTCGTCCAGGCCAGCTGGACCGGCGACAAGGAAACGATGATCCAGAAGCACGAGGAACGCGCCCACGAGGCAGCCAAGCAGGGCGCTCAGTTCATCCTGTTCCAGGAGCTCTTCTACGGGCCGTACTTCTGCCAGGTCCAGGACGCCGGGTACTACAGCTACACGGAGCTGATCCCGGACGGGCCCACGACCCGCCGCATGCAGGACCTCGCGAAGCAGACCGGAATGGTCGTTGTGGCGCCGATGTACGAGGAGGACGAACGAGCGTCCGGGATCTACTACAACACCGCCGCCGTGATCGACTCCGATGGCAGGTACCTGGGCAAGTACCGCAAGACGCACATCCCGCACGTCAAGGGGTTCTGGGAGAAGTTCTACTTCCGGCCCGGCAACCTCGGGTATCCGGTGTTCGAGACGGCCGTCGGCAAGATCGGTGTGTACATCTGCTATGACCGCCATTTTCCT
>JANNQZ010000219.1:0-7338 GCA_031401015.1 Chloroflexota bacterium
GCCTGGAGCAGCGGCACGAGGCGACCGCCGATGTAGCCGCTTGCGCCGACGACGAGGATGTGCATGGGGACGAGTATGCGCCGGGAGCGTGCTCAGACCATCCGGGCGAGGTCTTTTCCCTGCTCTACCTGGCCGGCGTTCGAGGGGCCGAGACGGGTCTGGACTGCGCCCCGTGGCAGATGGGGCCCTCTTGTTACCTGCCTCGTGATAGCGCCCTCGGCCACTGCATTGCGCAAGGCCCTCGTCCCGGTCTGGGGCGTCTGGCGCAACGGTCGGTGCCAGGGTCGGGACTTCGACCTGATGGTTGACTCGTCCCCCTCGATTGTCATACAGTGTATGACGTGAAGCGATCGTCCGCCGTGCTCTCCGTTTCCCTTCCACCGGAATCCGCGCGGGAATTCGAACGTTTGGCTGAGCGGGAAGGGCGAAACAAGAGCGAGCTTTTCCGCGAGATGCTGGCGGTCTATCTCACCTATCAGGAAACGCAGA
Organism: Chloroflexota bacterium; assembly: GCA_031401015.1. Lineage (GTDB taxonomy): Bacteria > Chloroflexota > Limnocylindria > Limnocylindrales > CSP1-4 > SPCO01. The sequence goes on from JANNQZ010000219.1 coordinate 490, forward strand.
CGTTCGAGTCGCTGCAGCGGTATGGGGCGTCCGCAGCACGACGTGCCGGCGTCCTGGACGAGATCGATGTGGAGCGGTTGATCCAGGAATCGCGAGGGCAGTGAACCTCGGGGCTGGCGTTCACCCCCAGTCGACGTCCTGGTCGCGCCCACGGGGATGAAGGCCATCCTCGACACGAACGTCCTGATCTCAGCCTACGTCTTCCCGGGCGGCAATCCGGAAGCGGTGTACCGCCTGGCCCTCGAGGGGCGGCTCGAGATCGGAACGTCGCGGACGCTGCTCGCCGAGTTCGGCCGCGTCCTCGGCCAGAAGTTCGGCTGGACCATGGATCGGGTTGAGACGGCCGTCGCCCAGATAACCCGGATCGCCGCGGTGGTCGAACCCACTGAGGAGGTCCACGTAGTTCAGGCCGATCCGGCCGACGATCGCGTTCTCGAGGCCGCTCGCGCCTTTGATGCCGACGCGATCGTGAGCGGCGACCGGCACCTCCTGGACCTGGGGACGTGGGACGAGATCGAGATCATCTCGCCCGCGGAGTTCATCGCCCGCTGGAGTGCCTGAGCGAGCAGGCTGAACCCGGGCCGCGGCCAACGACCGGCGGTCTCGGCCGGCAGCCGGTCAGCCGACGATCACCAGCGGCTGGAGGCCGGTCAGGGGTTCGTCTGGCCGCGGTACCGCCAGCTCGGGCTCGGGGCCGCGGTCCGCGTCACGATCCGCGAGCGCGGCGTCCAGCTGGGCGACAAGACTTGGTATGCCGGACCGGAGGGCCTCCCCATACGCCGGACCGATGTGTTCCAGCAGCCCGTTCTCCCGTTTGGTCTTCGGGGCACCGAACCGGAGGTGAATCACCGTTCCGGTCGAGGTCGGCTCGAGCTCGATCGTGTGAAGCAACTTCACGGGACCGCCGGGGGTGTCGAGGATCGTCCGATCGGTGACGTAGTCGTACGGGCGCCAATCGAGGATCTCCTCGACGACGGCGTCCTTGCCGTGCATGCAATGGTTGGCCGAGCCGGGCCCGCGCCGTCCGCCGGTGGCCCCCTTGACCGTGACCTCAGTCACCCAGGGCTGCCAGGTCATCCGCTGCCCGGGCTTGGTGAGGAATTCCCAGGCCACCTGCTGCGGCACGCTGGTGGGCACCGACACACTGAGGATGGATTCCTCCGGGGTGACGAAGACGCGGCCGCGTGCCTCTTCCTCCTGCCAGCGGGCCTCGAGGTCGTGCGCCCAGGCCGGCACGTCGCCGATCCGATCGTAGGTCTCGGTGTGCCTGCGCATCCCGAGCGCGGCCGGGTCGAGGTCGGAGGCATCGATGCACTGCTGGGTGATCAGGGCGTAGGCGTCGATGCCCAGCTGCTCGACGACCTCGTTCTTGAGCAGCCGGTGCACGACGATCACGTCCGACCCAAGGAGCTCCTGCCGGCCGGCGACCCTCTGGAGGATGGCGACCCCGTGGTGGACGACGAACTTGAGGTCGAGATCGGGGATCCGCGTGCAGGCGTTGCACTCACACGACGTGGCCTGACGCACGTCGCGGCGGCGCCGGCGAAACCCGAAGTAGCAGCGCTCGATCGTGTCGAGGAGCATCGTCCCGTCGATCGTCTCGAGCGGCGCGTAGGTGAATGCGGCATCGCCCTCGAGCTTGGCCAGCCGGAAGTTCGGTCGGAGCGCCGTGACGACAGCGCCGACGAGGTCCGCGAGGATGTCCTGGGCGTGGTCCAGCTCGACATCGGCGAGGTAGCCCGTGTACCCGGAGATGTCGGCGATCAGAAAGCAGGCCGGTTGCGCGGCTGGGAGCATCGGTTCTCGCTGGAGGGGAGCGCGACGGTCGTCACTATACGTCCCAATCTCCGGGCCGCCAGACCTGCACGCCGTGACAGTCAGGCCGCGCGGCGCTCGAGCGGCAGGATGACCTCGAAGCACGTCTCCCCGGGCCGGGATCGGATGTCGATCCGGCCGCCGTGGCGGGCGATCACGCTGTACGAGATGTGGAGGCCCAGCCCGGTCCCGCTTCCGGGCGGCTTCGTCGTGTAGAAGGGTTCGAAGATCCGCTCCCGGACCTCTGGCGGCATGCCCGGACCGTTGTCGCAGATCTCCACGACCAGGTCGGCGTCGCGCGCGAACGCACGGATCCGGATCTCACCGTGTCCGCCCATGGCGTCGATCGCGTTGTCCAGGATGTTCGTCCAGACCTGGTTAAGCTCGCTACCGAATGCCTCGATCTCGGGCAGGTCCGGCTGGTATTCGCGCACAACGCTGACCCCGGCCTTGAGTTTGGGGCGCAGGATCACCAGTGTGTTGTCAAGCCCGGAGCGGACATCCACTCGCTGCACCGGAGCCTGATCCATGAATGAGTACTCCTTGACCGCCTTGACGATCTCGGAGATGCGTCCGGCACCGATCGCGACCTCGTCGACCAGCGCGTGGACCGTGCTGCCGGCGGCAATCCAGGTGACGATCCGGCCAAGCGCGTCGCCAGGGAATTCCGCCTCGATGCGGCCGAGCTGGGCCCGATCCCATCCGCCGCCGACGAGCGCTGGTGCGAGCTCGCTGGCCTGGGCCACACCGCGCTCGGCGAGGAACGTCTCCAACTCCCAGGCGCGGTCGCTGGCGTCGAGCGGGTCCAGGGGCGCCCGCGTGCCGGCATGGCGAGCCACGTCCTGGGCGAGCTCGGCGACGAACGCCGCGTGCTCTTGATTGTCGACCACGGTCCCCAGCGCGGCCGTCGCAGCCGCCCACCGGTCCAGGCCGTGCTCCAGGAGCGACGCGCTCCGCTGAACGGCTGCCGCGGGGTTGTTCAACTCATGGGCCAGGCCCGCCGACAGGGTCCCGAGCGCGGCCAGCTTCTCGCGCTCCCTGAGCATCCCCTCGGTGCTGCGCAAGCGGCCCAGCACCGTCCGCAGCATGGAGAGGGTCGCCGAGGGTCGGGTGCCGAGCAGCTCGAGGATCACGTCGCGCCCGATGCGCACGACCCGCGTCGGGGAGACGGCCCACAGCGAGGCGTTTCGTGGCAGTGCCTCGAAGATCGCCATCTCGCCGACGATCTCGCCCGGTCCCAGGAGCGCGATCGGGACGTCGGTCGTCCGTGATCGTTTCACGACCCGCAGCTCGCCCCACACAATCACGAAGAGGGCGTCGCCGGGCTCGCCCTGGCTGGCGAGCAGGTCACCTCCCGCCAGCTCCATCGCTTCGCCGCCGTCGGCGACCCATGCAAAATCCTGTTCGGACAGCTCGGCGAACAACGGGATCCGGCGCAACAGCTCGCGGTCGGATCCGTCGGTGGTCATCCGCGCAAGGTCACAGATCGGCGAGATGCTGGTGGACGAATTTGACCGCCATGGCACCCTCGCCGACCGACGAGGCGATCCGCTTGACCGAGTCCGACCGGACGTCGCCGGCGCAGAAGATCCCCGGGATGTTCGTCTCGAGCAGGAACGGCTGGCGGGCTGGCCTCCAGCCCGGGGGGAGATCGCCAGTGCGCCCGAGATCGGCACCCGTGACGACAAACCCGGCCTTGTCGCGTTCGACGAGGTCGCCCAGCCAGTCCGTGCGAGGCGCCTGCCCGATGAAGACGAACATGGCGGCGACGGGTAGTCCGGTTTGCGATCCGTCGGCCTTGTCGGCCACGTCAATTGCCGCGAGCGCCTTGTCGCCGTGCACGGCTACCACGTTGACGTTCATCCGCACGGTGATCTTCGGGGAGACCCCGATCTGGTCCACCAGGTAAGCAGACATCCCGGCTGCCAGCGAGTCGCCGCGGATGAGGACCGTGACATGCTCGGCGAACCGGGCGAGGTAGACCGCCGCCTGTCCGGCCGAGTTGCCGCCCCCCAGGACCGCCACGCGCTCCCCACGGTAGAAGGACGCCTCCGTGGTCGCGCCGCCGTAGTAGATGCCAGCCCCCGCGAGCCGGGCGGCATCCGGGAGGTCCAGCTTCCGGTATTCGACGCCCGTGGCGACAAGGAGCGCCTGGCAGCTCACCTGCGATCCGTCAGCCAGCCGGACCAGCTTGTACGGGTCCTCCACGGTGACGCCGACGACCTCCTGGGGGGTCAGGACCTCGGCCCCCAGGCGGCTGGCCTGAGCCACGGCCCGACGGGCCAGGTCGGATCCGGAAAGGCCGGCCGGGAAGCCCAGGTAGTTGTCGATCCGGGAGGTAGTCCCGGCCTGACCTCCAGGGGCCTCCCGCTCCACGATCAGGGTCTTGAGTCCCTCGGAGGCTCCGTACACAGCGGCGGCGAGGCCGGCAGGCCCGCCACCCACGATGACCAGGTCGTAGTAGGGAAGCGCGGCGTGCGTTCGCAAGCCCACTCGCGCTGCGATCTCGGTGTTTGACGGGCCGACGAGGTGGGTCCCGTCGCTGAACACCACCAGCGGTTCGCCGGCGGCGTCCACGCCGGCGCTGACCGCGAGTTCGGACGCCTCTGCCTCCTTCTCGACATCGAGCCAGCGATACGGGATCTGATTGCGGGCCAGGTAGTCCTTGATCTCGTGCGCGCGGCCAGACCAGCGGTGGCTGATGACGCGGATCCCCTCGAACGGCGGACGGAAGCCCGCCCGCCAGTCGCCGAGCACATCCTCGAGGACCGGAAACAGCTTGTCCTCGGGCGGGTCCCACGGCTTGAGCAGGTAATGGTCGAGCTGGATGGTATTGATCGCAGCGATCGCGACCTCGGTGTCGGCATACGCGGTGAGCAGCACCCGCTTGGCGTCCGGGAAGATCTCGCGGGCGGCCGCGAGGAACTCGACACCCGACATCGCGGGCATGCGCTGGTCCGCTAGCAAGAGTGCGACAGCCGAGCCGCGCAGCTTCAGCCGCCGCACCACGTCGAGGGCCACCGCGCCGCTCTCGGCGGCAACGATCCGGTAGGCCGACCCAAATCGGCCGCGCAGGTCGCGCTCGACGGCGCGAAGAACCTGCGGATCGTCGTCGACCGCGACGATGACGGGATTCTCCACGCTTCCTCCAGCTCAATGGGTCGTTCGTCGGCGTCGGACGGATCGTCTGGAGCCATACTACGGGTCGTGCATGGGTACGAACTGGCCGAGGGGGCACGACGCGTCGGGGTCAGCGCCGAGGAGCTGCTGCGCCTGATCGAGCCTGGAATCGTGAGACACGATCTGGACCAGGGTGTCGAGCCGCTGGGCGATCTCGCTGTTCTCTTGACCTCGCGCGGCCAGGAGCACGAGCCGGGCCCTGACGACGTCGCGATACGGTGCTGAGTGCCGACGGCTCGTCGACTCCAGAGCGGGTCGCTGTGCCGACGACTCCCTACGGCGGATGAGATACATCATCGTATTGGCGTTGGCGAACACTACGGATCGAGCCTGGTCGGACCAGGCAGCGGGTTCGTCGACCGTTGCGCCTCGTATACCACTGCGGAGGGCGTCAGCCCGAAACGTGCTGACCTTGAACCAGCGCCGTGACGGCGCGGGCCACGATCAGATCCTCGCGCGCTTCGATTCGAACGACCGCCGGCGCCTCGACGCCCGCCGTACGACGGACGTCGCTGATGGCCGCGAGCACCCGGTCCTCGCCGGTCTCGTCCGACGCGATCGGACCCAGGCCGACGACCGCCAGCTTGTCCACGATCGCCGACCGGACACGTCCGCCGTGCTCGCCGATACCCCCGGTAAAGACGAGGGCATCGAAGCGACGGAGGGACACTGCCGCGGCAGCGATGCCGGCCGCCGCTCGAGCGGTGAACATTTCGAGGGCCAGCCTTGCCGGTCCGTCTCCGGCGTCGGCCGCAGTCTCGAGCTCGCGCACATCGGCGCTGCGACCGGAGACACCGAGCAAGCCCGACCGGTGCTCGAGCGTGTCGGCGAGTTCCTCGAGCTCGATGCGCCGCGTCCGCAGCAGGTGGATCAAGATGCCCGGATCGACTGAGCCGGCGCGGGTCCCCATCATGAGGCCCTCGAGCGGGGTGAAGCCCATCGAGGTCGAGAGGGACCGACCGTCCTCGACCGCAGTGACCGAGCAGCCGCTCCCGAGGTGCGCGACGACAAGGCCCAGCTCGGCGGGCGGACGATCGAGGAGGACGGCCGCCCGCTCCACCCCCCACGCGACCGACAGCCCGTGGAAGCCGAAGCGCCGGATCCCCCACTCCGTGTTCCATGCCTCCGGAACGGGGTAGCGGGCGGCCGATGCGGGGAGGGCCGCGTGGAACGCCGTATCGAAGCAGCCCACATTGGTCAAGCCGGGCAGGGCGTTGCGAATGGCCCGGATTGTCTCGATGGCGATCCCGCTGTGGAGGGGCGCGAGTTCGCCGAGGGCGTCGAGCGATACGATCGCGGCGTCGTCGATCACGATCGGCGCAGTGAACACGTCGCCACCGTGAACGATGCGATGCCCGACGGCGTCGAACGAACCGGGCAGGATCCGCGCCCGTTCGAAGGTCTCGAGCACGGCCCTCAACCCATTCGATCGGCCTGCGACCCGGGTCGTGTCAGCGCCCCACGACACGGCCGTCCGGAGGAGCGTCGCGCCGTCCTCGATGACGCTGGCCTTGAGCGAGCTCGAGCCGGCGTTCAGGACGAGGACGCGCACGAGGGTGAGGCTCCGTCCGTCAGGACGGCCATGTCCACTCTCTGATCTCGCGCGAGTCGTCGCCGTGTTCGCGCGTGTACGCACGGGCCTCGACCCGCTTGTCGGCCATGAGCTGGCGGATGTCAGCGGCCCGGGAGCCGAGCCCAGGGACCCGGTCGATGACGTCCATGACGAGGTGGAAGCGGTCGAGGTCGTTGAGCATGACGATGTCGAACGGGGTGGTGACGGTCCCCTCCTCCTTGTAGCCCCGGACGTGGAGGTTCGAGTGGTTCGTCCGCCGGTAGGTCAGCCGGTGGATCAGC
>JANNQZ010000220.1:0-9335 GCA_031401015.1 Chloroflexota bacterium
CTGGCGACCGCCAACCGAGTAGCAGAGGCCGCGCGGGCCAAGCCGCGCGCCATCGCGACGTTCTATGCCGGTCCGCTGGCCGCGGTGGCGGCCGGCAGGCTCTCGATGTCGCTGCTCGTCGTCGGGGGCGGCACGAAGGCGGTCCAGTTCGAATTGGAGCCGTCGAAGTGCACGGTGCACTTCAGCCAGGGCGGGCAGCCCATCGCCTGGTTCGCCATGCCGGAGCTGGGCAGCGGTTTCGTGACGCCCGATGCCGAGGGGCTCGGCGGCCTCCGGCGGAGGGCGAAGGTCAAGCCCGGCGCCTACGGGGCGACCGCGTTCGACATTCCCGCGCCCGGCAACGCGACCGCGGTCTCGATCGAAGTGGCCGGTTGGCTGTCCGAAGCGCTCCCGGACGAGCGTTCGCCAGCACCATTTGCCGTCCGCACTGAGGACGCTCCGATCCCGGCTTCGTAGGACGCACCCGCGGGTGCGCCACAATCCACTCGAACCGCGCCACACGTGGAAATCCGAGGACGGCGATGGCAGAACCGAACCGTCTGCGCGACCAGGTCCGGCCCGATGGCTCCCGCGGACTGAGCCCACCGCGGTGGGGCAACCGCAACGGGACTGACGCCGCCCCGTCTGCGCGTCGACAGTGGACGCCTCGACGGATCGTCGCGTTGGCGGCGCTCGGCGAACTGCTGATCGTCGCCGCCTGTGCCCTCGTGATGATGTCGAACACAGGCGCCGCGATCGGAATCTGGGGCTGGCTCATCGCGAATACGGTCCTCGGCGCTGGGCTTGCCCTGCGCGGAGGTGGACGGCGGGCGTGGGTACCGGCCATCGTGGGGCTCGTGATCGCGGGCGTGGCCGCGGGGGTCGCGATTGCCGTCGCAGCCCTGCTTGGGATACTGGCCGAGTTTGCGGACTCGACCGGTTCGACCAGCGTTCCTGCACTCTTCGGGCTGCTGGTGGCCATTTTGGTCTTCATCTTTGGCGCGCCGATCGTGATGGTCGGAGCGGTCGTTGGCAGCATCGCCATCGATGTTCGGGCTGAGCGCCGCCATCGAGCCGTCGCCCGCGGCGAGATCCCGTTGGGCCAGCCATCGGGCGACCTGGAGCGCCGAAGCAAAGGGTCGAAGCCGCTCGATAACCTCGAACTCGCAAAGGCCACCGCGGACGGCACTGCAACGAGGGTCATCCGCGAGTACCAACTCGATGCTGACCCCGACGCCCTGCTGGGGGCGGACGCGGAACAACTCGCGGCAATCGGCTACGCCCTGACTTCGGTGGTGCGCCACCCAAACAAGACGGGCCTTGCTTGGCGTCTGATCGGGGTTGGCCTGTTCATCCTGGATCTGGCCCTGCTCTTCTCCCCGGCTTTGAGTTCATGGAGCGGCGCGCTACACGACACGATGCGTGGACGTGTCGTTGCGACCTTCCAGCTGCAATCGGTGACGCACGGCCCTGTGGCCAATGGCGTCGCAGGTCCGGGTGATGACGCCACGACAGCTGGGGGCCTGGGAGCGCCGGAATAGTAGATCCTCGTGGGGCCACTTCTCCCGACTGATCGCCCGGGCCTAGGTTCCGGAATCCAAGCCACCTCAGCCGACCCCCAACCAACTCCGACGCCGAACCCAGGAACCATCTCGACCATCTTCACGATCACGGCTGGTCAGCAGGCCACGATCACCCCGGTCGGAACCTCAGGTACAGAAATCGAATTCGAGGCTTCCCTTGATCTCATAACGTGGAACTGGCTCGGCCCCGTCTCACGATCCCCGCGTCTGGTAGTGCGACCTATACGTTCGCGCCAACGCAGACCGCCTACCACCGGCCTGTTTCCATGCGACGGGGACGAGGAACAGCCCGGTCCGTGGTGTCGTGTTACGCGCGCCGACACCGACGCCGACTCCGGCGCCGGCCGCTGTTCCCACCATCTACACGATCAGCTGGGGGCAGAGCACGTCGATCGCGACTCAGGGCACGCCAGGAACTTCTGTCCGATTCGAGAGCTCGCTCGACAACGAAGCGTGGACCGTCCTTGGCACGGCGGTCGTTGACTCGGCCGGGTCAGCTGAGCTGACCTTCCGACCAAGAACCAACCTCTACCTACGCTCGACAATGGCAGGACAGTCCGGCGATGCTGTTAGGGGTCTTGTTCGCCAGGTCGCCCTGCTCCGGCCGACAAGCTCGGGCGCCACGAAGATCGTCAGGCGCGGCGCGACGGTGGTGTTCGCGACGACCATTCGACCACAGACAGGTGCACTCGCTGCCCGATTCCGCATCTACCATTGGACTGGATCCTTTTGGACCGTTGCAGCGGAGCGGAAAGCCAATGCCGACGCCATCGGGGTCGCCAGTCTCCTTTGGACCTTCCCAAAGGCGGGGCGATGGTACGTACGGGCGATGGCCGACTCCACGGTCTATGACGCCAACAGCACATACAGCCAGATCGAGCGATACGACGTGCGGTAGCGCAGCATCACCCAATGCCAGGGCTGCGGTAACCGATAGGCCACAGGGCACCCCCGGCTATGGTCCCGATCACTTCACCGGATGGCAGCGGGCGGCCGACCGGGGTTACGAGCCTACCCCTTTGAGTAGGGTGTTTTTGAGGCACGACGGCACTATCGGCCGAGTGGTCGCGGCCGTTATGCTCCGGCTAAGCCGACAGGAGGCTCGCACGCACGGTCGCCCAATCGGGTCGCTCTTACCCTGGCGAGCCAATGACGAGGCCGACCCGTGGAAACACGCTCGACGATCCTCTCGTTCGTGCCCGGGTTCATCCGCGGGAGGCACGACGGAGATGAGGCCGAAGCCATCTCCGACAAGCCGCGCGATCGCCGGCGTCATCGTGGTTTCACTGGCCCTCGCAGCGTCAGCATGCGGCGGGGCCACGCCTACCTCCCCGTCCTCAACTCAGAGCTCCACCGTTAGCCAGACCGCGGCGACGAGCGTAACTCCGTCGGCGAGCCCGACTTCGTCGGCAACCTTTGCCGGGAGTTTCGCCGATTTGCCGTTCAGCATGGACCTTCCTGATGGGTGGGTGTTCGGCAACCCGAAGGAAATGGGCTCGTTGCTGGCCGCACTCGCAAAGACGGATCCGGATGGCGCGAAGAAGCTCGAAGCGATCATCAACGCAGCCCCGACTGTCACCAGCCAATTCGTCGCCTACAACGTGGGTAGCCTCGACGCGTTCACGCCAATCGTTACCTGCAATACGCTCGATCGCGGTTCGACATCGGTGGCCGAAGCCCTCGATCTGGGTGAGACGCAGAACGTCGAAGGTGTCGCTCAGCTGCCGGGCATCATCGGCAGGCCGACCTCGGATCGGATCAAGCTGCCCATCGGCGAGACGGTCCGTGTGCGCTGGCGCTGGTCCTGGAAGGACCTGAGCCCGGAGGACGTCACGTCCATCGGCTATCTCTTCGTCGGCGGTCCGAGGATATATACGTGTGTCTTCTCCGCTGACGCATCCACAATCACGACGCACGAGCCAGAGTGGGAGGCGATCCTCGGCACATTCAAGGCCAAGCCCTCTTGGTACGTGTCGGCCACAATCCCAGTGGGGGTGAAGCCGTTCTTCATCGCCGCGGGAGCAGGCGCCCTCTGGGTCGCGAACGCCGAAGACGGCACGGTTGATCGGATCGACCCTTCGACCAACACCGTCGTCGCGACGATCGACCTCCATTTCGGCGGGTCGAACGGCGACACGGCAAACCCGTTCGGCATCACGGCGGACAACCGGATTGTCTGGGTCACGAGCATCGTGACCGACGCCAAGGGCAACGACGTCCCGGGGCTCGTCAACTTCCTCGACGCTCAGACGAACCGCGAGCTGGGGTCGGTCGGGGTCGGCAAAACGCCGCTCGGCATCGCGACCGGGTTCGGCTCGGTCTGGGTGGTCAACCAGGGAGATGGCACTGTCTCGCGGATCGACGAGGCGAGCCGAGCGGTCACCGCGACGATTCCCCTCGGGGTGAAGCCCAGCAGCGACTTCTTATTGGGCGGCCAGGTCGCCGCCGGCGCCGGTGGCATCTGGGTTGCGTACGGTGGCTCCGGGCTCATACGGATCGATCCGGCCAGCAATCGGGTCGTGGCGACGCTTGACGTGTCCAAGTACGTGCTCAGCGTGGCAGCGAGCGATCAGGCCGTGTGGGTCGCCGGTAGCACCTCGGCGACGTTCCCCGCAGGCGCGGACAACCGGCTTTACCGGATCGATGGAATCACCAACGAGGTCGTCGCGTGGGCGCAGACGGGTGATGGGGCGTCGGGCCTGGCGATCGGCGACGGCGCTTTATGGGTCGCCGAAGCTGGCACGCAGTCCGTTCGTGAGATCGACGATGCCTCGGCCCAGGTCAAATCTGTGGTAACGCTCGACACAAACTCGTGGGGGGTCGCCGTTCTCGCGGCCTCGGTCTGGGTCGTCCAGCCAGCTGCTGCGAACCGGAAGTTCGCCGAGCATGCACCGGGTACGGTCACCCGGCTCGATCGGTAGCCCGCTTCGTCCCACGCGGGGTCTCGCGAGTAGACTCACGTCGCACGACGCCCACCTATCCAGAGCGCCTGAGAACCCGGCTCGATGACGGCGCAGCAACCGACGCGTCGACGCCAAGACCGAGGACGCGAGCCGGCGGCATCGCAGCAGCGGCAGCCTCCAACTTGGCTTTGCTCATTCCGAAGAGCGTGGCCTAAGTCTTCCGATGAGAACAGATAGTCCACGAGAGCAGTTTCTCATTGGTGTTCAACGGGGCGCTTGCTCTTTACCCCGCCTGTCGTTTGACAGGCTCGGTCGCGGCTCGGACACTTCCGGTCACCGAGTGACGACCGCGCAGCTCACCCCAACCGCCCCGAAGGAGTCCCATGTCTCGACTGACCCGCTGGCTGGCCCCCAAGGCCATCGCCCACGCCCACTGCGACCTGCCGTGTGGCGTCTACGACCCCGAGCAGGCCCGGATCGAAGCCGAATCGTGCTTCCGGATCATGGAGAAGTACCAGGCCAACGCCGACGCCACCTTCCGCGCCCGAGCGATTGGGATCAAGGAGGAGCGCGCCGAGCTGGTCAAGCACCATCTCGACGTCCTGTGGCACGACTACTTCAAGCCGGAGCACCTCGAGGCGGTCCCCAACCTGCACGAGCTGTTCTGGAGCGCCAACAAGCAGGTGTCGAAGGTCAAGGCGTCGGTCGATCCGGCCGACGGCCAGAAGCTGCTCGACCTGATCAACGAGGTCGACGCCGCCTGGAAGGCGACTGGCGGACCCGGCAAGACAAGGGTCGCCGGCCGCCCGGCCTGATCCCCCTTGGCGATCTTGAAGCCCCGTCGATCGGCGGGGCTTCGCCGTTTCCGGGGCCCGTGGCGCGTCGCCGTCGTCGAGGCGAGCATGCGCCCGGCGATCGAGCCAGGCGATTGGCTCCTGATCGACCCGACCGTGAACCGCTGGCCGCGCCGGGGCGGCGTCGTCCTGTTCCGCGAGCCCGACACCGACGCCGACACGCTGGCGGTCAAGCGCGTGGCCGCCTCATCGGGCGAGCGCGTCGCATTCGCCGACGGCTACCTCGAACTGGCCGACGACGAGGCGTGGCTGCTGAGCGACGCGAGCCCCGAGGAGACGGCCGCCGTGGGCTTCGGTGAACCGATCGACTCTCGCCGCTACGGTCCGGTGCAACTCGAATCGCTCGTCGGACGTGTCTGGTTCCGCTACGCGCCACTGCGGCGGATCGGCCGGATCTCCGGTCGGGCCGCGCGAAACGACGGCGACGCGCCTACGCCATTCGGTGGCGGCACGATCTAGGCGCGGTTCTCGGCGGAGCCGGCCCGATTCACGGCCGCAAGGTGCGGGTCACGCCCGGCCCGCGGCCCGAACGCGTCCGATCGTCAGCTGGGCCTGTTTCCGGCTCACCGCAGAAACGTAGCGGTCGAGCGTCGTGTAGCGCACGTCGATCTGGCCAGATTCGATCTCAGCGACCACGGACTGACCCACGCCCATCTCGCGCGCCACGTCGGCCTGGCTGAGCCCATTCTTCTTGCGGAGCACGACCAGGCTGTCGATGAGCTCGAGGCGCTTGGTTTCGGCAGCCAGGAGCTTGGGAAAGTTCGGTCTCCTTGCGATACGACGATCAATCGCGCGGTCGAGGTCATCCATCCGTCATCCTCCACGCCTGATCGTATCGGTGATCACCGATATCGTCAAGCATCCGTACGGGTCCCTGAAGCGCCTCGGGACCGCCACTCGTCACGTCTCCTGAGCGCCAGCTTGATGATGCGGGGTGGAGTCTTCCGGGCTTTCTTGGTGAACCCGTCGATCGCCAGGAGGATGCGGGACTTGGTGCCTTCTTCGGTGAACAGGATTCGATGGGTCACGCCGTGTCCGTCGACCCTGGCTTCCCAGAGATCCTCGACCAAATGGCGCGCGGCCGAGGTTCCTTCGATCCGAATCTTTGCCATCCTTGCCAGTACTCGCGCGGCGTCGTCGTCAGTCAGCCCGTCGAGGTACGTGTCAACAGGTCGTTCCCCGGATGGCGTGGCGTAGTTGCGCCAGCGCCTGCTGACCGGTCCCCTTCGTACCGGAGAGTCCATTCTTGCCCTTCCAGACGAGCTGCGGTTCGAAGGTCGTACGGCAGCGGTAACGCACGATCGCGGGCCTCTTCTCATCTCGGGCGGGCGAACGGCTCCGGCTCGACGATCGTGGGCGACTTTCGTACGGGCCGATGGTCGCCCGGACGATGGCCGTTGGCCGCATCTTCTCAGCCACGTCTCACCTCGCGGTTACCAGGTAGCCGGCGGTTAACGGCAGTGGGTATCGCACCCCGGATGGACGGATGGGCCAATAGTGGTTCGTCACGTGGTCGCGCCGGCCGCCACTGCGACGACAATGTCGCTCTGAGGCGCAATGTCGTGACAGGTTCGTCGTGATCAGGGTCGACTTCCTGCGGAAACCGCAGCAACTCGGGGTGGTCCACGCTTGGCTGTGCCGAAACCGCGCCTCAAACGAGCATCGGGTCCCGCCGCCCGCCCACACGCTCAAGCGCCGAGCGCCACCCCGGCGGCCCGACAGTCCTCGGCGAACCCGGCCTGCGTCTCGATCGTCGGCGACCAACGGCCCACGAACCCGATGATCCGGTCCAGCCCCGCATCGCGCAGCTGGCCGATGAGATCGACCCGGGCCTGCCCGGCGTCGCGCACCTCCTCGTCCCGTGTGTAGAGCGAGAAGCGCAGCGTCGCCGGGTCACGGCCCTCCACCTCGCAGCGAGCCCGGACCGCGCGAATTCGATCCGCGCATTGTTCCGGGGAGAGGTAGACGAAGTTGAGCTCATCCGCATAGCGGATCGCGTAGCCGGCGGTCACGCGCTCGCCATTCCCGCCGACGATAATCGGGATGCGCGGCTCCTGGAGGCCCTTTGGCACGTTGATCGCCCCGCGGACATGAGCAAAGCGGCCCTCGTAGTAGGCGGGCCCAGGTCGAAACATCGCCCGAATGACTTCGAGATGGTCGCTCAGGGCCGTCATTCGCTCGCCCAACATCGGGAACCCGTAACCGTAGGCCCGCCACTCGTCTTCCATCCACCCGGCGCCGATCCCGAGCTCGAACCGACCGCCGCTGATGACATCGATCGTCGACGCCTGTTTGGCCGTCAGGGCCGGGTTGCGAAATCCCGCGCATACGACCATGTGGCCCAGGCGGACGCGCTCCGTGGCCATCGCCAACGCGGAGAGCATCGCAAATGATTCAAAGGTGATCTCTTCGGTGGGCTTCGGCACGGTATGGAAGTGCTCGAACACCCAGAGGGATTCGAACCCGCGCGCCTCGGCGTCCTTCGCCAGCTCGACCGTGCGCGACCACGCGTCTGCCGGCCGCCAGCCGTTGTACTCGCCTTTCCAGCCCTGCGGCACCATCAAGCCGACCTGCACCAGCATCCTCCTCGTGTCCGGCGGCATCCTCCACGTGTCCGGCGGCCGCCTCCGCGCAACGTTACGTGCATGGTGACTTGTTGGCACCGCGACTGCCCAGCCCAGGTCGGGCCGTCGCGCCCCGCGGGTCGTCCGGACAAACCCGTCCTTGCCCGCCTATCCTGCGTTCCCGCACCGGAGCCAGCGCATGACCTCAGACCACGCCTTCGATCCGGCGGCACCGCTGCCCGGACCCCCCGACCCGTGGGCCTTCGCCTCGACACCCACGCGGCGAGACGAGCCGCCGTACCACCTGACGGACATGATCGCGGCCGAACCGGCGCTCGCCCGACGGGTCCTCGCCCGCGTGGCGGCCAACGATGGCGGCGGCAACGAGCTGGCTGTCGCGATCCGAGCGGCTGTTTCGGACGGTGCGCCCGTCGTCGTGACAGGCTGCGGCACGTCCGAGACCGCGGCCATGGGGATCGTCGAGATCCTGCGTGAGGCGCTTCGGGCCAGGGGAATGCGGGACGCGGTCGTCCACTCGGCCCAGGCGTTCGAGCTGGCGTTCAATCCGCCCGCGCACGGCCTCGTGATCGGAGTCACGCATGAAGGTGGAACGGGCGCCACCAATGGTGCCCTCGGGGCGGCTCGCGCGGCCGGGGCGAACACCGCCGTCCTGACCGTGAGCCGGCGATCGCCCGCGGGCAAGGCCGCCGACCTCGTCGTCGAAACCGGTGAGCTGGACCAGAGCTGGTGCCACTCGGTGGGGTACCTCAGTCCGCTCCTCGTGGGCGCCGCGGTTGGCGCCGTCCTGTCCGGCCGCCCGATTGACGTGGACGCGGTCTCCGGCCTACTGGCCGCAGGTGCCCGGGGCGAGGCCGGCGGCGAACGGATGGCCGCACGACTAGGGTCGGCGAACCGGCTGATCGTCGTCGGATCCGGGGCGGACCGTTCGGCGGGCCACGAACTGGTGGTCAAGGTGGAGGAGGCGTCCTGGCTGCCCTCGGCCTATCGCGATCTTGAAACCCTGCTCCACGGGCACTTCCCGGCGATCGGCCCCGACAGCGGACTCGTCATGATCCTGGTCGATCGGGACGGCCGTGCCGAGCGCCTCGCCCGGGCCCGGCAGGCCCTCGCGGCGGCCCAGGTGATCGGCATCCGAACGGCCGCCATTCTTGCCGCTGACCTCGACGCGGAGATCGCCCCCGAGCTAACACCCGCCGGCCGGTTGCTGGTCGACGAGGCGCCGGGGCTGCCGGCGCCCGTGGCTGCGCTGTTTGGCACGGCGACGCCATTGCAGCTCCTGACGGAGCGGCTCGCCCGAGCCCGAGGCACGAATCCAGACCCGATCCGCCGCGACGACCCGATCTACGCCGCCGCCGCCAAAGCCGCCGGCGGCTGAATCTCTCCGCAGGCAGCCTGATCGGGCGGCGCGGCAGGCAGACGGGCGGCGCGGCA
>JANNQZ010000221.1:0-2027 GCA_031401015.1 Chloroflexota bacterium
CCCGATCGCGATGCCCAAGCTCGGCTATGACATGGAGAGCGGCGTGGTAGCAGGCTGGACTCGCAGCGTCGGCGACATGATCGCCCGCGGCGACGTCATCGCCGAGATCGAGACGGACAAGAGCACCGTGGAGATGGAATCGACGGCATCGGGCAGCCTCGTGGAGATCGTCCACGGCGCCGGCGCGGAGGTGCCCGTCGGCGAGACCATCGCGTGGCTCGAGGACGGCTCGTAGCCGTCAGCCGCGGTCAGAGTGCCCTCGGCAGGGGCGGAGGTTGACGGATGACACTGCTTGCTGGCGCTGCGGAAGCCGACATCACGCCGCCGTTCCCAGTGGACCTGCTGGGCTATGTGCGCCGTCCACTGGCGGCCCGTTCCGCCTACGAACCGCTGCTGGCGACCGCCGCGGTCTTCCGCGACGACGAGGCTGGCACGACCGTCGTGATCATCGCGGCCGACGTGGTTGGCCTGACCACGCCGATGGCCGATCGCATTCGAGAGCGCGTGGGGGAGCTGGTCGGGTGTGACCCGGCGGCGGTGCTGCTCAACTCCAGCCACTCGCACGCGTCCCCGTGGCCGGGCGCCACCATCAAGCTCGGTGGCGAATTCGACGAGTGGACCGAGACCGAGCTGCGCTACTGGGACTCGATCCCGGACCGCTATGCCTCAGCCGCGCTGGAGGCGGCGGGGCGGCTGGAGCCAGCGCGGGTCAGCGGCGGCGTGACGATCGTGCCGGGCCTTGCCGTCAACCGGCGCGAACGAACCGCGGATGGCCGGACGATCCTCGGCTGGAACCGCGACGGCGTGCGGGACGACTCGCTGGTCGCGATCCGGGTCGACGGCCTGGATGGTGCGCCCTTGGCCGCCGATGCGATCGCCACCCTCGTCTCGTTCCCGTGCCACCCGGTCGTGATCGGACCGGACTTCCCCGGGGCTGGCCCGGATTTCGTCGGCCCGCTGCGATCCGCCGTCAGCAATGTTCACCGGCCAGGCTCGGTGACCGTCTTCCTCCAGGGAGCCGCCGGCGACGCGCTGCCACTCGAGTCGTTCCGCGACGATGTCGGTGCGCTCGTTGCCGCCGAGATCTTCGGCGAGCGGCTTGCACTCGGAGCAGCGCACGCCCTTGCGGACTCGCAGCCGTGGGCGATCGAGATCGAGCGCTCGGACTGGGGCTCGGTCACCCCGATCTCGCTCTATCGCCGCCGCCTCGCTGGCGAGCAGCCCCGACAGGAACTGCGGACGGCTCGCCGGATCGTCTCGCTGCCGCTGCTCCCCGCGCCCAGCGTCGCCGACCTCGAGCGCGAGCTCGGTGAACGACGTGCGGACCTGGCGGCTCGCACGACCAGGGGCGAAACACGCGTCACCATGAACCCGATCCGCTATCACATCTCGTGGCTGGAGACCATGCTCGCCCAGGAGGCCGCCGGCGGCCGCGCGTCCGCCGTCAACGGCGAGATCTGGGCGGCGCGGATCGGTGACTGCGCAATCGTCGGGGCACCGGGCGAGATCTTCGGGGCGATCGGGACGGCGGTGCGCCGCCGCTCCCCGGCTCCGGTCACGATCTTTGCCGGCTACAGCCAGGGGAGCCTCGGCTATGTGGCAACCCCGGACGAGTACCCGCACGGCGGCTATGAGCCGGCGATCTCGCATCGCGGCTACGGGCAGCCCGCCCCGTTCTCACCGGATGTCGCCGGGATCATCGAGGAGACGGCAGTCCAGCTGCTCGGGGAGTTGTTCGCCCCGCGGTCCTAGGTCGGGAACTGCGCCGTCGATCCGCGGATGATGACCTCCGGCGGCGTCTCGATCATCAGGTCCCGCTGACCCTGCCCATTGATGGCGTCGAGGAGCAGCTCGACGGCGGCCGCACCCATCTCGAAGTTTGGCATCCGGACGGCGGTCAGTGGGGGATCGAGATGGGCCGCCAGCTCGTGGTCGTTGAAGGCGATCACGGACATGTCATGGGGCACGTTGATCGAGGCGTCCCGCAGTCCCGCCAGGACCCCGATTGCACCCAGCAGGCTGGCCAC
>JANNQZ010000222.1:0-2805 GCA_031401015.1 Chloroflexota bacterium
GCCGCAAGCGGTGCCGCGCGGCTTCCAGTATCGCGTCATGGCGATTCATGCCTTCCTTGCGCAGATCGATCACGTGCGCCACGCCGCCGCCCTGTGAGAGCCCGGCCATCACGCCGCAGGCGACCCAATAGCCGCGCAACCCCCGGATCGGGCCAACCAGCGGGTTGCCATCCGGGGAGAACGTGAAGGGCCCGTTGACGATCCTGCGGATCCCGGTGGTGCCCATCGCCGGGTAGTGCTTGAACGCGACCTGGAGTTCCGGGGTGATGCGATCCATGTCCGGCTTGAGGAGATTCGTCCCGAAGTCCCACGGGGTCTCCTTCGGCGACCATGGCACGCAGGCCTGCTCGTACGTACCCATGAGCATCGCACCACCTTCCTGGCGCAGGTAGATCTCACCCCCGAAGTCGAGCGTCATCGGCATCTCCCGACCGGTCCGCGCCACGTGCTCGGCGACTTCGGGCATATCCACGGTGACCAGGTAGATGTGCTCCATGGCCAGGACCGGCAGTTCCAGGCCGACCATCCGGCCGACCTCGCGCGCCCACAGCCCGCCGGCATTGACGACATGCTCCGCGTGAACGCTGTCTCCGCCGTCGATGGCCACATCCCAGGTCCCGTCCGGCCGCTGCGACAGCCCACTGACCCGGGTATTGCGATGGACCTCCGCACCGGCCATCTGGGCGGCCTTCGCATAGGCCCGGGTGACCCCGGTCGGGTCAACGTGGCCTTCCACGGCGTCGTACATCGCCCCCACGAAGTATTTCGGATCCAGCAGCGGGAAGAGGTCGCGCGCCTCGTTTGGGGTGATCAGTTCCAGATCCATGCCCAGATAGCGACCGCGTGCCTGGGCCATGCGCAGGAAGTCCATCCGGACCGGCGTATCGGCCAGCATCAGGCCGCCGGGCAGGTGGATGGAGCAGTCCTGCCCGGAGATCCGCTCGATCTCCTGGTAGAGCCCGATGGTGTACTGCTGGAGCTTGGACACGTTCGGATCGCCGTTGAGCGTGTGCATCCCTCCGGCAGCGTGCCAGGTCGAGCCGGCGGTCAGCTCCTTTCGTTCGAGCAACATCACGTCCGTCCAGCCCGCCTTGGTCAGGTGGTACAGCACGCTGCAGCCGACAACCCCACCCCCGATGACGACGACCTGGGCAGATGATTTCACTGGACGCCTTCGTTGATCCTGTGGGTGAACGGATTGCGAACATCGAGGAACTCGAACCGACGAAAGCCACGATCGCGGGTGTACAGGATGCGCACGCCGTTCTCGCGCAGCAGCGTCGCCAGATGCGTATCAGGCACCGCATTGCCACGCGATTCGCGACCGCCAGATGCCATGTAGGTGCGCCAGAACGCCCCTCCCTCTGTCGCCGTGACGACGTGCGGTAACCGCAGGAGACCATCGATATTCTCGATCGCCTGGCTCGACGAGAGCGGAGACAGCAGGGCGCGCGGATTGGTCGTGATCCGAAGGTACGCCATGATCGTCGGCCAGAAGAGGTAGAGCAGGTCTGGTCCGGCCGACAGGCGCTCGATCAAGGACCGTGCTGGGGCATGCAGCGGATCGCGAACGTTGGCAGCATAAATCAGGACGTTGGCATCGACCGAGGCACTCATTCCTCCTCGTCGAGAATGCGGTACAGCGCATCCTTGTCCTCGAGGTCGATCAGCGGGAGGCCCATGTCGTACGTCTTCCACTCAAAGGGCTGTGGATCGGCCGGTGCTTCAGCGAACGCCGCCGCCAATGCTTCGGATGCCACCTGGCCCATGCTCTTGCCTTCTCGTTTTGCGCGCTGGCGCAATGCCTGTGTCACCGAGAGGTCGAGATCAAGGGTCGTGCGTGGCATGATGCGTGATGCTGCCGTGCAACGCATCAGATGTCAATAGTCGGTGGGGACGCCGCCTTCGGCGACTCGGCGGGCAACGAACGCCTCCAGCTCCTCGCGGACGGCCGCATCCATAGGCGGCGGTTCGTAGACCGCCAGCAGTTCCTTCCAGATCCGGTTGGCCTTGGCCGGCGCCTGCGGCGAGCCCGCCTCCTCCCAGGTCTCGTAATTGCGCCAGTCGCTGAGCATCGGCTTGTGGAAGGCGGTCCGGTAGCGGGACTGGGTGTGCGCCGCCCCGAAGAAGTGGCCCCCGGGCCCAACCTCCTGCATCGCCGAAAACGCGAGGCTGTCCTCGTCCACGACAACCGGATCCAGAAACGCGGAGACCATCCCGAGCAACTCCGCATCGAGAATCATCTTTTCGTAACTGGCGTGGAGTCCGCCCTCCATCCAGCCGGCGCCGTGCATCAGCAGGTTGACCCCGCCCATGATCGCGCCCCACAGCGAGAAGACCGATTCATACGCCGCCTGGGCGTCCAGGGCGTTGGCGGCCGAGACGTTTGACGATCGATACGGCACGCCGTAGCGCCGTGCCAGTTGGCCGCCGATCATCGCCGTCCGCATGTACTCCGGCGTCCCGAACGCGGGCGCGCCCGACTGCATGTCAACGTTCGAGGTGAACCCGCCGTAGATCACCGGCGCCCCGGGCCGTACGGCCTGGGTCAGGACCATGCCCGCCAGCGCCTCGGCGTTTTGCTCGGCCAGCGCTCCGGCCAGGGTGACCGGCGCCATCGCGCCCGCCAGCGTGAACGGCGTGATGCAGACGATCTGGTTGTGGGCCGCGAACTCCATCATCCCCTGGAGCATCGGCGTGTCGAGGCGGAGCGGTGAGCTCGAATTGACGACGGTGAAGATTGATGGCTCGCGATCGAGCTGCGCGGCATCGATCCCCCGGGCGATCCGCACCATCTCGAGACAG
>JANNQZ010000223.1:0-1890 GCA_031401015.1 Chloroflexota bacterium
GCGCGACGGCGACGGCCGCGATCATCGACGACTTCCGTGCCCGCAAGGCGGGTGTGACGCCCACCGCGGCGATCGCCGGTTCAAGCGAGGGTGGCTACTGATGCCCTCCACCCGTGAGGTGCGTGTCGGCATGCTCGGATCCGGGTTCATCGGCGACTTCCACGCGCTCGGCCTGCGCTACGTCGCTGGCGCCCGGGTGGTCGCGAACTACGGGGCGGGGCCCGAGCGGCGAGAGGTGTTCGCCAGACGCTTTGGCAGCCACCCGTTCGACTCGATCGAGGGCGTGTGTGCCGATCGCGACGTCGACCTCGTCGTCGTGTCCCTGCCGAACCACCTCCATCTCGAGGCTGTCCGGATGGCCGCCGAGCACGGCAAGGCCGTGGCGTGCACCAAACCGCTGGGCCGCAACGCGATCGAGGCCGGCGAGATGCTCCGCCTGGTCGAAGGGGCCGGGGTCTTCAACGCGTACCTGGAGAACGTCGTCTTCACCAGTGAGACCGTGCGGATGCGCGAGATGATCGAGGCAGGCGCGATCGGTCGACTGACCACGTTCCGGGCGCGCGAAGGCCACAGCGGTCCGCACGCCCCGCACTTCTGGGATGCCGAGCTGGCGGGGGGCGGCGCGCTGCTGGACATGGCCTCGCACGGCGCCGAGGCGGCCCGCTACCTGTTCGGCAAGGACGTGGCGGTGCGGGATGTGTTCGCATGGGGCGCCACCCTCGTCCACGGCGACCGGACCACTGGCGAGGACAACGCGGTGATGCTCGTCCGGTTCGCGGACGACCGCGTCGCGACGATGGACGTTTCGTGGTCTTCGAAAGGCGGGCTCGAAAACCGATTCGAGGCCTACGGCGACGCCGGGCGGATCGTGGAGGACATCAGCTCGACGATGCTCCGCGCGTTCATCGAGCGGCCGGCCGGCTACATCGGCGAGAAGGTCGATGCCGACACCGGCTGGGTCTTCCCGGTCCCGGACGAGCCATATGCCCACGGCCACGACGCGATGATGCGCCATGTCGTGGACTCGTTCCGCGATGGCACGACGCCGCGCGAGACATTCCGCGACGGGTTCGTGGTCAACGCGATCATCGATGCCGCCTATCGCTCCATGCGGAGCGGGATCTGGGAGTCCGTTCAGCCAACCCCGGTGGGGGTCGCCTGAGATGAGCGCGCCACCTGGGCTGCCCTGGGTCGATGCGGCCATCCGGCTGCTGGAACGCCTGGCCGAGACCCAGGCGGATGCCATCGAGCAGGCTAGCCAATGGTGTTCCGAGGTGATCGCCGCCGACGGGCTGGTCCACCTGTTCGGGACAGGTCACTCACGGATGCCGGTCGAGGAGATGTTCCCGCGCTACGGGTCGTACCCGGGCTTCAACCCTATCGCCGAGCTGTCGATGACGTTTCACACGCAGGTGGTCGGGGCCAACGGGCAGCGCCAGGCCATGTTCATCGAGCGCACCCCGGGGCTCGCCGAGGTGATCCTGGGCAATTTCCGGTTCGGGCCGTCGGACGTGTTGATCGTGTTCTCCGCCGGCGGCACGACGGCCGTGCCGGTCGAGATGGCGCGGGGGGGCCGTCAGCGCGGGCTGCGCGTCATCGCGGTAACGTCGGTCGCCCAATCGCTCTCGAGCGATGTGGACCCGGTTGTCGGCAGTCGTCTGCTCGATGAGGCCGACCTCGTCATCGACCTGTGCACGCCGCACGCCGACGCCCTGATTACGGTCGATGGGCTGGACACCCCCGTGGGTCCGGGCACCACGGTCACGGCCGTCGCGATCGTCAATTCCATCAAGGTACGGACTGCCGAGCTCCACATGGAGCTCGGCGTCATGCCACCCGACATCACCCGGGCTTCGGTCGGCGGCGCCGAACGCTCGCGGGATCTGTTCG
>JANNQZ010000224.1:0-8193 GCA_031401015.1 Chloroflexota bacterium
CACCCACGCCTTCACCGACACCCACGCCTTCACCGACACCCACGCCTTCACCGACACCCACGCCTTCACCGACACCGACGCCTTCACCGGAACCCACTCCGGAACCGACGCCCACCCCGACCTGACCGACGGTCAGCGACGGCGCCGGGTGATCTCGACTCCGGCGTAATCGAGCGGCCCACCAAGCTGGACGCGGGGCTTGCGGACGCGGACGACAACCTCGTCGACCGCTGGATCGGTCAGGACGTCCCGGCTGATCGCCTCGGCCAGCGCCTCGAGCAGGCGGAACGAGCCCGTTTCCACGATCCGACGGACCGCATCGTGTACCCGGCCGTAGTCGACGGACTGCTCCAGATCGTCGTCCACGCCCGCCGGCTGCAGGTTGAGCGCCAGCTCGACATCGATCTCGAACGGCTGCGGGTTCAACCGCTCGTCGTCGTCATAGCCGTGGCGGCCTTCGAAGCGCATATTGGCAAGGACGATCCGGTCGCTCACGCTGGGCCTCCTTCGGTCGGCGTCGGCCGCCAGTTGGCTCGAATGATTGCATCGCTGATTCGCGCAGTGCGGACGTTCGCTCGTACATCGTGCACCCGGACCAGGTCAACCCCGCCGGCGATCGCCAGGGCGGTCGTGGCCAGGGTTGCCTCAAGCCGCTCGTCCGGGCCCAGGTCCAGGACGCGACCCAGGGTCGACTTCCGACTGGTGCCAAGGAGGATGGGTCGGCCCAGTTCGCGCAGCCTCGGGAGTTCGCGGATGAGCTCCAGGTTTTGCTCGGGCGTCTTGCCGAACCCGAACCCCGGATCCACGATCAGGTCCACCCAGCGGACGCCCAGCGCGAGCGCCCGACCGAGCGCGGCGCGCAGGTCGGCCAGGACTTCGGGGAGTAGCTCCGTGTAGCGCGGCTCCGCCCGGTTGTGCATGACCACGAGGGGCGCCCGGTGGGCAGCAGCCAGCCTGGGGAGCGCGTCGTCCTCGTCCACGCCCCAGACATCGTTGATCAGGTCGGCGCCGGCGGCCAGCGCGGCTTCGGCGACCTCGGGCTTGGTGGTGTCGATGCTCAGAGGGACATCCGGCAGGGCCAGGCGGAGGGCCGTAATGACGGGCACCACACGGCGGCGCTCCTCGTCCGTCGATACGGGCTCATGGCCGGGTCGGGTCGACTCACCGCCGATATCGAGCACGTCGGCGCCGTCGGCGATCATCCGGCGGGCGGTCTCGACGGCGGTCTCGACGGCGGTCTCGACCAAATCGAGCCGGCGCGAGGACGTCGCCGCCAGGAGGCCGTCGCCGGAGAACGAGTCGGGCGTCACGTTGATGATCCCGACGACAAAGGTCCGCTCGCCCCAGCGGAAGGTCGCCGGGCCGATCTTCGATGGCTCAGGGTGGGTCCACTGACCACGATCCGACGATGGGTTCATGGGAACCCGGTTGGCGACGGGTCGCGCAGGGGGTCGCGAAGGTCCGGATCGTCCACCCAACGAGCGCGCGCCGCTCCGACCAGGTAGAGCGAGCCGGCGACGATCAACGGCCCGTGGGCGGCTGGCTGGGCGATGGCTCGATCGAGCGCTGCGGCGTGGTCCGCCTCCGCACTGATCCGACCGGCGGGCAGGGCGGCCTTCCACAGACGGGCGAGGTCGGCCGCGGGCATCGAACGGGCGAGGTCCAGGCTGGTGCACACGACCGAGGCCCCGACCAGGGCGGCGGCAGCCGCGAGCGCACGGATCACTCCGGCCACGTCCTTGTCGGCCATCGATGCCGTGACGAGCGTCAGCGGGCCGTCCGTCATGAATGGCCGCAGGTCGTCGAGGGCGATCGCCAGTGCCGTCGCTCCGGCCGGGTTGTGGGCGCCGTCGAGCAGGACGTCGCGGCCGTCGATGCGCAACAGTTCGAGACGTCCCGGCCACACCGCCGAGCCGTACCCGCGCCGGCGCGCGGCGGTCCCAGTGTGGGCGATCCCGGCTTCGCCGAGGGCGTCGAGCAGGGCATCGGCGACCGCCACGTTAGCCGCCTGATGGCGCCCTCGAAGCCCGACTCGCGTCCGCCCGAGGCCGGCCAGCTCCACGTCGATCCCGTCGCGGTCCCAGCCATGAAGCGGCGCCGCCTGCACCTCCCGCAGCGGTACCCCGACCCGTCGCGCGCGTCGCCGGATGACCGCCAAACCGTCGCCGCGTGCGCCGGTCACGGCCAGGTCGCCACGCTCGATGATTGCCGACTTCTCCCGGGCGATCGCGCTCACCGTGTCGCCCAGCCGATCCATGTGGTCCAGTTCCACATTGGTGATCACCGCGACGCCTCCGTCCCAGACGTGGGTCGCATCCAGCCGCCCCCCGATCCCCACCTCGACCAAGGCCACGTCGGGTCGGACTTCGGCGAGGTGGGCGAAGACGACGGCGGTGAGCAGCTCGAACTCGGTCGCCGGACCGTGCCGACCGACGACCGCTTCCGCCGCCGCAAGCACGCGCTGCGTGTGGCGGGCGAAGTCTTCCGCCCGGATCGGTCTGCCGTCGACCACGATTCGCTCGCGATAGGTGACCAGGTGTGGCTTCGGGGTGGTGCCCACACGATGGCCGGCGGCCCGAAGCGCGGCGTCGGCGAGGGCCAGGACGCTGCCCTTGCCGTTGGTCCCCCCAATCAGGGCGCCCCGGATATTCTGCTGGGGGTCGCCCATGCCCCGCAGCAGCGCACGCGTCCGGCCGAGCCCAAGGCGCATCCCGAACCGACCTCGTTCTTCGAGCGCCCGGAGCGCCCCGACGTAGGTCAGGCCGGCCGACGTCCCGATCATCGATGGCCCGTCACTCGCGGCTGAGCTCTTCCTCGTAGAAGATGCACTGATTGAAGCGCGGAGTGAGGCAGACGTCGTTGACGTAGCCCTGCTCCATGTGGACGCCGCCGCGCAACTGGCAGCGCGAGGTCATGTTGTCCTGGCGGATCAGGGCCTTGAGGAGGTGCGGCGCCTGGATCGGGACGGCGCCGCGCGCCCCGGTCATGTAGTAGTGCGGGCAGACGTTCCGGCGCAGATGCGGTACGCCAAAGCCCACGGGCAGGTTGCTCCCCGGACGGGCGGGTTCGGAGAGCCCGGAACGGCTTGCCGGCGAGTGGGCGGCGAGCGCAGCGGGCAAGACGCGCGCGATGGGACCCACGCCAAACGCTGGCCGACCGGATGCGCCCGCAGGCTGCCGGCCGGGTCGTGGTTCGCGAGCTCGCACGCCCTCTCCTCGTCGAAATTGTGACGCGCGAACTGGGGAATATTGACGCGCGACTGGGCCAGAGTACAACGCACCATACCGGTTGGCATGACGCGGCCGGCAAATCCGAGCGCGACGGTCGCCTGAAAGGTTCTGCCGGCAGACCCGCAGACCTTCCTCGGCGGAGATGCGACAATCGCGCCGATGACCAGCCGGCGCGACGCGAGACAGACCCATGTTCGACCTCGCCCACCGTCGACCGGCCGCCCCGTTCCGGTCAGGGTGCGTCCCCGGACGCCGGCGCCGACCAGACTCGCGCTCCACCGCCCCATCCAGCGCGGCAACCGCTTGCCGATCGTGGCCAAGCTCGGGCTCGTCGCGGCGGTCGCGCTCCTTGGGGTCACCGTCCTGTACATCGGCGCGGGCGGGGTGGCCGGTGTAGCCACGGGGATCAGCACCGCGCTGGGCGGCTTCATCAGCAGCGTCACGGCGTCGCCGACGCCTCGGCCCACCGTCATCCCGATCAGCGATCCGCCGACCCTTGCCCAGCCCGAGGAGCCATACACGGCCGAAGCCACGGTTGACCTGATCGTGACGGTCCCGTCGGATGTCACAGGCGACCCCGATTCGGTGATCCGGGTCTATCGCGCGCTCAAGGACGAACTGCCGGCCGCGATCCAGGATGCCCCGCTTGCCGTGACGCCCCAGACGGTCATCCCGGTCGAACTGATCAAGGGGATCAACGACTTCACGGTGACGCTGGTGGGCCCCGGTGGCGAGTCGGATTCATCGCCCATGGTGCGCTACGTACTGGACCAGGCCGGGGCCAAGATCACGATCTACGCACCGGAAGAGGGCGCGGTCGTCAATGGGCCCACGGTCACGATCGAGGGCAAGACGCAGGGACGCGCCACGCTGATCGCCCGGAACGCCGCCAACGGATCGTCGATCAGCGGGACGGCCGGCACCGACGGCCTGTTCACCCTCGAACTGGCCATCTCCACGGGCACCAATGAGATCACGATCACCGGTACGGATCCGGCGGGCAACATCAAGGAGCTCGTCCTGACCGTCCGGCGCGGATCGGGCAGTCTGACCGCTGTCCTCGGCGCCTCCGCCTACAAGTTCTCCATTGCCAAGCTGCCGCAGGACCTGACGCTGACCGCGGCCGCCTCCGACCCTGACGGCAATCCGATTGTCGGGGCGAACGTCACGTTCACCCTGAGCATCCCGGGCATCCCCACCGTGACCGCTGACCTGCTGACGGACAATCAGGGCCGCGTCTCGTTCACGACAGCGGTACCGGTCGGTGCGGATCCCGGGCAGGGCAGCGCCGCGATCCTGCTCACGAGCGACGAGTTCGGGTCGGCCCAGGACTACACGGTCATCACAATCGTGAAATAGGCGAGGGGGCCGCTCCCGTGCGTGCGCCCCGGGCCGGGGCCTGTCGATCCGGCCCAGATGTCGCCCTCAGGCGCAGGTTCAGGCGCAGGTACAGGCGCAGGTTCTGGACGACGTTAGGCTCCGCCGATTGTCGAGGTAGATCGGCAATTCTGGGGCTACGCGACGGAATTCCAGTGGGATTGGCGTAAGCGACGGAGCAGCTGCCAGATCGGTCGGTACCTCCAGCGTCGTTGGTCGTCGTGACGTCATCCGAGGAGACACGGTCGACGGTACCAACCCAGCTGGAGGATCCGACCCTTGCCTGTCCCGTACACCAACCAGACTGAAGTCTGGGTCCGGGGCAAGCGTCAATGGGTCCGGGGCAAGCATCAACTAGCGACACTGCCGACGAGTACACCGAATCGACAGGCGGGTCCATCGCAGCTACCATCGGTCCGTGCAGCTTTGGCGATGCCCACACTGCGCGACGCCCCAGGCCGAGACCGCTCGGTGCTGGGTCTGTCGCCGATCCAGCACCGCTTGCGGTGCCTGCCGCCACTTCCGTCGCTCCGTGGCCGCACAGATCGGCTATTGCGGTCTCGATCGGCAACGGCTGCCGCTGCGCGGGGATGAGGTTCGCGCCTGCTGGGAAGCCGCCGACAGCGGCGACATGACGCCCGAGGCGATCTCGAGGCCCATGGGCGTCGGATCGGTCTGGGCCGCCGGAGCGGACGCCGATGGAACGGCTGTTCGGTCGGAGCCCTTCACCAACCGCGCGGCGATCGCCATTGAGGGTCGCCCATGGCCGGCGCCTGGGGCGCCCGAGGCAGCGCGCTGGAGCCTCTTTGGCGAGGCGGAAACGTGACCACACGGCCACTTGCCTGACGGGCGCCTGACGAGCCTCTGACGAGCGCGAACCACGGGACTCTCCCTCGGTCGCGGTCGATCAATCGTGGGCCGCCGCGCGCGGAGGCGCGTTACAGGTCGGAGGGTCGCGTACCCAGGGTGGCCTCCAACGTGAGCCGCTGACCATCGCGCAGGATTTCGATGTCCACCGTGTCGCCGGGTGAGAACTGGGCGAGCCTGGCATCGAGCGGATGGCCGTCGTCGATGACCTTGCCTCCCACGCTCAAGATGATGTCGCCGTCCTTGATCCCGGCAGCCGCCGCCGGCGTGCCGGCCTGGACCCCCGGGACGGACTGTCCGGTCGCGCCCAGACCGCCGACGAGTGCACCGGCCCGCACCGGCAGCCCCTGCTCGTCGGCGAGCTGGCGGGTGATGCTCACAAACTGGATCCCGAGGTACGGCCTCGCCAATGCCACGCCGGCGACCGCCTGGTCCATGATCGGGCGAGCGATATCGATCGGGATCGCGAACCCGATGCCGTTGCTGTTGGAGGCGATCGCGGTATTGATCCCGACGACGCTGCCGTTGGCGTCGAGCAGGGGACCGCCGGAGTTCCCCGGGTTGATCGCCGCGTCCGTCTGGATCAGGTTGGTCAACGGTCGTGTGCTGCCGTCCGTGGTGATGGTTCGACCCTTGGCGGAGACGATGCCGCTGGTCACCGAGTTCGAGTAGGTCCCAAGCGGACTGCCGATGGCGATGACCAGCTGGCCGACCTCAAGCGCATCGGACTGACCGATGGCGGCCGTCGGCAGATCCGTAGCCTCCACCTTGATGATCGCCAGGTCCGTCAGCGTATCGATTCCGTAGACCTTGCCCGCCAGGACGCGGCCATCCTTGAGTTCGACGTCGAAGCTGTCGCCGCCCTCAACCACGTGCCGGTTGGTCAGGATCCAGCCGCTCGAATTGAAAATCACGCCGGAGCCCACGCCCGTTGCGGGGATGACCCCGAGGTCGCCCGCGTCCGAGGCGCCCGTGACCGTGATCCGGACGACAGCCGGGCTAACGGTGGCTGCGACGTTGATGGTCGCTGACGATTCGTCGATCGTGACCGGGAGCGGCGTATCCACGGTGGTGCCCTGCGCCGCGGCGGGACCTGCGACCGGTCGATCCAGCACGCCGGCCACGCCGAGGGCGAGCAGGGTTCCGCTGGACGCGAGGGCGGCCGACAGCAGCGAGACGATGATCAGGGATCCCGCACCGGGCCCACGTCGATGGGTCGAAACGGCTGGCGCAGGCGGGGGCGTCGGGTCGGGCTCGTACCAGCGCTCCGGGGTGGGCGCCGGCTGGGCGCTCCAGCCAGCGACCCAGTCCGCGCGGGGCTCCGGGGTGGGTGCGTAGCGGTCAGCCGCGCCGAGCGGGGCGATGCTCGCATTTGGCAAGGCTGCTTCCGGCTCCGACGCTGGCGCTGGCGCGTCGAGCTCGGGCTCGGGCGCGGCCACCGATGGTTCGGAGGCTGCCGCCGCTCCTCGCTCGGGCGCTCGCGCCTCGGGCTCGGACGCGGCCGCCGTTGGTTCGAGCGCTGGCGCCGTACCGGGGTCCGGCGCCATTGCCGCCGGGTCCGTTCGGAGTTCATCGTTCATGGGTCAGGCGTTCCTTCGCGAGTCGCAGGTGCGGCAACCGGCCGGCATTCGTGTCTCAGCTCGACGTGTCCGTGTCAGCGTGCGGCTTGCGTATTCACCTGCGACCCGTCGGACGGTGAAGTTTCCGCCACGTTGTCCGTCTCCGGGTTCCTCGAGCGCGGTTCAGTGGCCGCTGATGCGACATCCGCCTGGACCGCAGCCGGGCTGCCTTCCACGAGTCGCGGGTCGCGGGGCAACTGGACCGTGAACTTCGAGCCTGCGCCCAGGCGGCTCTCTGCGGCGATCGCGCCGCCATGCATTTCCACAATCGACCGGGCGATGGCCAGTCCAAGACCGCTCCCGCTGCCACGCGCCTCGCTGGCGATCGATCCGCGGTAGAACCGCTCGAAGATCCGCGGCAGTTCGGCGGGATCGATCCCGACGCCAGTGTCGACGACATCGATTCGCGCGCCGTCCGCCGTGGCACTGAGATCCACCGCGACCAGACCACCCCGATCGGTGAACTTGACGGCATTGGCCACGAGGTTGGCCACCACCTGGCCGATCCGCTGCGGGTCGTGACGGACCCGGACCGGGGCATCCGGCAGATGCAGGGTGACGCTGATGCCGCGTTTGCGGGCGGCCGATGAGCTCTGCTCCACCGCAGATTCAACGGCGGCGCGGAGGTCGTCCGGCCGAAGTTCGAGCAGGACCAGGCCGGAGTCGAGTTTCGACAGTTCGAGCAGGTTCTGGGCCAGCCAGTCCAGCCGCTCGATCTGCTGATCGCTGGACTCGATGAACTCGGCCAGGGTCTCGGGGTCCCGGTCGGCGCCTTCGCGCAGCAGCTCGTTGAACATGCGCAGGGCGGCCAACGGCGTCCGCAACTCATGCGAGACGTCAGCCAGGAAGTCGCGGCTCCGATCTCGATCGCGCCGGATGATCTGGACGCTCTCCTCGAGCCGATCCGCCATCGCGTTGAACTGGACGGCCAGGGCGGCCAGCTCGGATGACCCCGCGCGCACCTGGCTCTGCGGCACGCGCCGACTGAGGTCGCCTTCGGCCAGGCCGCGCGACGCCTCCGTGAGCCGGCGCAGCGGCGTGGTGAAGCGCCGTGCCATGAACGCGGCGACGACCACGCTCAGGCCCAGCGCGAACAGGGA
>JANNQZ010000225.1:0-2697 GCA_031401015.1 Chloroflexota bacterium
CCGCCGTCGCCCGAAATGGCCGAAACGATCACCGCAAATAGCGTCCGTCAGGTGCTGGAGGCGCTCCGGCGCAGCCATGACCTGGTCGTGGTCGACTGCACGGCCTCCTTCAACGACACCACCCTGGCGATCCTGGACGAAGCGGATGTGATCCTGACGATGCTCAGTCTCGAAATCACGAGCATCAAGAACATGCGCCTCTTCCTCGAAGTCGCGGACCAGCTCGGCTACGTCGGCGACAAGGTTCGGCTGGTCCTCAACCGCGCCGATTCCTCGCTAGGCATCCGGGTCGCGGACGTCGAGCAGTCGATCGGACGCAAGATCGACGAGACGATCGTCAGTGACGGTCGAAGCGTGGTCTACGCCCTCAACCGCGGCATCCCGTTCTTTGTCTCGAACCGGGAGGCACAGGTCTCGCAGGATATTCTCCGTCTCGCCCGGTCCCTCGTGGAGGGGCCGTCCGGATCCCCGGCCAAGGTGGAGGCCGGCAAATCGACCCAGAAGAAATCACTGTTCGCATGGCGCTGAACACGGTCATAGCGGCCCCTCGGGGCGAGATTGGGGTGTAGTCGATGTCCCTGCTGAAGCGAATCGAGAGCGCTCGACCCGGAGCCGGCGGTCCGGCGACGCCGGGTGCGCCGGGCGTACCGGGCGGCCCTTCCTCCAACCTGCCCGCTGTGCCAGGCGCGCCGGCGAACGTCCCCGTTTCGCCTCGCCTGTCGAGCCAGGGACCTGTTCGGGAATCCTTCCGGGACGTCAAGTTCCGGATCCAGAACCGGGTGATCCAGGACCTCGATCCGAAGCTGGATCTGTCCAACCAGGTCGAGGTCCGCCGCCAGATCGAGGAGATCTTCGGCAAGGTCATCGACGAGGAGGGTCTCGCCCTCACCCGCGCGGAGCGGGTCCGCATGCTCGAGCAGATCACCGACGAAATCATCGGCCTTGGGCCTCTTGAGCCGCTCCTGCGCGACGAGTCCATCACCGAAGTGATGGTCAACGGCCCGCGCCAGGTCTACATCGAGCGATCAGGCAAACTCGAGCTGACCAACGTCGTCTTCCAGAACGACGACCACGTCATGCGCATCATCGACCGGATCATCGCGCCGATCGGCCGGCGGGTCGACGAGTCATCGCCCATGGTCGATGCCCGCCTGACCGACGGGTCCCGCGTCAACGCCATCATTCCCCCCCTGTCGCTGGTGGGCCCGGTCGTTACCATCCGCAAGTTTTCCGCCTCGCCGTTCACCACGGACGACCTGATCCGCTTCGGGACGGCGACCCCGGACATGTTCGAGTTCCTGCGCGCCTGCGTCGAAGCCCGGCTCAACCTGTTCGTCTCGGGCGGCACCGGCTCCGGCAAGACGACGACGCTCAACGTCCTCTCGTCCTTCATCCCGAACGACGAGCGCATCGTCACGATCGAAGACGCCGCGGAACTCCAGTTGCGCCAGGAGCACGTGGTCACCCTGGAATCGCGCCCGCCCAATATCGAGGGCAAGGGCGCCATCCCGATCCGGGAGCTCGTGCGCAACGCGCTGCGGATGCGGCCCGATCGGATCATCGTCGGCGAGTGCCGTTCGGGCGAGGCGCTGGACATGCTCCAGGCGATGAATACCGGCCATGACGGCTCGATGTCCACGGGCCATGCCAACAGCCCGCGCGACATGCTCTCGCGGCTCGAGACGATGGTGCTGATGGCGGGTGTTGATCTGCCCTTGCGGGCCATTCGCGAGCAGGTGGCCTCGGCGGTGGACCTGATCGTGCAGCAGAGCCGGCTCAAGGACGGAACCCGTCGGATTGTCAACATCACCGAGGTCCAGGGCATGGAAGGCGATGTGATCGTCATGCAGGACGTCTTCGTCTTCGAGCAGACCGGCGTCGTGGAGGGCAAGATCCAGGGACGGCTGAAGCCAACCGGGATCCGGCCCAAGTTCGTCGAAAAGTTCGAGGTCATGGGGATCAACCTCCCGCCCGGGCTGTTCGGCTTCACCTACTAGGCCGCGGAGGAAGCTGACCCGTGCCGACCGAGATGCTGCCGGTTGTCCTCGCCGGGGTTGCCGCGCTGGCAGTCCTGGTCATTGCGATCGGGATCGCCATGTCGGGCCGATCCGGGATCTCCGACCGGCTCGAGCGGTACGCGGCAGCGCCGCGGCCAGGTGCTGTAGCCGGTCAGGGCAGTGTCGGCGAGCTGATCGCCCAGAGCCAGGCGCTGGCCAGCCTGAACAAGGCGGTCGAAGGTCGAGACTTCTGGGCCAACATCTCGCGCGACATCGCCCGGGCGGATCTCCATCTGAAGCCCTCGGAGTTCCTGTCGATCTGGGTCGGCTCGATCGTGGGTACCCCTCTGATCATGGTGTTCCTGTCGGCGTTCCTGCCGGCCCTGCGCAACCCGCTCTTCCTGCTCATCGGCATCGTCATCGGGTTCTTCCTGCCGCGCTTCTGGCTGGCGCGTCGCCGGAACGGCCGACTGGGCGCCTTCAACAAGCAGTTGCCCGATACGATCACCCTGATTGCGAATGCGCTGCGCGCGGGCTCCTCCTTCCTGCAGGCCATCGAACTCGTCGTGCGCGAGACACGGCCGCCGATCTCGATCGAGTTCTCTCGCGTCATCCGGGAGGTCAACCTCGGCCTCCCGTTTGAGCAGGCGCTGGAAAACATGGTCCGCCGCGTGCGCTCGGACGACCTCGAGCTGATGGC
>JANNQZ010000226.1:0-3051 GCA_031401015.1 Chloroflexota bacterium
AGAGGCCAAACCTCTGCTTTTTTGTTTGGCCGAGCGACCAACGGCACCTACAGGGAGACACGAGCAGATGTTCGTCGTGATGGCGGTCCGCGCCAGTGAGGCGGAGATCCTGGGGGTCAAGGGCCTCCTGATGGCCGAAGGAATGGGCGCATTCGAGCACCGCTCGGGCGGACATGCGCGGATCGCCGTGGTCGGCGAAATGGGCACACGTCGCACGAAGTTGACCGAAACCCTCGCCGCGCTACCCGGCGTGGATACGGTGACCCGGATCAATCGGCCGTTCAAGTTGACCTCGCGCGAATTCCATCCCGAGGACACCGTCATCCGGGTGCTGGATACGGTGATCGGCGATGGCTCGTTGACCGTGATGGCCGGGCCGTGCTCCGTCGAGAGTCGAGAGCAGTTGTTCGAGACCGCGGACGCGGTCAAGGCGGCCGGGGCCACGATCCTGCGCGGCGGCGCCTTCAAGCCACGGACCAGCCCGTATTCCTTCCAGGGACTCGGCGTGCAGGCACTCCGTTACCTCGCCGAAGCTCGCGAGCGAACCGGCCTGCCGGTGATCACCGAGGTGATGGAGCCAAGCCAGGTGGACATCGTGGCCGAGTACGCCGACATCCTCCAGGTGGGAACGCGGAACATGCAGAACTACTCACTCCTGCGCGATGTGGGGCGGGTTGCCCGGCCGGTGATGCTCAAGCGCGGCTATGGCGCCACCGTCGAGGAGTGGCTGATGGCCGCCGAGTACATCGTCAGCTCCGGCAACCCCAACGTGATCCTGTGCGAACGCGGCATCCGGACCTTTGAGACCTATACCCGCAACACGATGGATCTCGCGGCAGTGCCCCTCGCGCACAGCCTGACCCACCTCCCGGTGGTCGTGGATCCGTCGCATGCCACCGGCAAGCGCTGGCTGGTCAAGCCGCTGGCGATCGGTGGCGTCGCCGTTGGGGCGGACGGGGTCATGGTGGAGGTGCACCCGGACCCGGACACGGCCCTGTCCGACGCTGAGCAGCAGCTGAACCTTGACCAGTTCCGCGACATGATGGCTTCGCTCATCCCGGTTCACGAGAACGCCCGGGCCCTGCGCGGTGGGCCGAACCTGTACGGCGCCGAGCTGGGGATCGGCGGCACCGGCGGCGGGCTGGCCAAGCATTGAATGCGACCGGAACCACCGAGGAAGCCGCCCGCGTGCGTGCGAGTGCCCGCCTCCGCGGCGAGCTCCGGCTGCCGGGTGACAAGTCGATCAGCCATCGGGCGCTGATCCTGGCTGCCCTGGCGGACGGCGAGAGCCGGATCGAGGGCGCTGGCGACGGGGCCGACGTTCGATCGACGGCCGGAATCATGCGGGCGCTCGGGGCCACCGTGGAACGTGTGACCGACGACGGCCGGACCGTCGCCTACCGGGTGGTCTCGCCCGGCGCCGACCACTTGAATGAGCCCGACGGCATCCTCGATTGCGGCAATTCCGGGACGAGCCTGCGGCTGATCAGCGGGATGCTGGCGGGTCTGCCGATGACCTGCGTCCTCGATGGTGACGCCTCGTTGCGCCGGCGTCCGGTCGCTCGTATCATCGAGGCGCTGCGCTCGATGGGCGCCGTGCTCCATGCCCGACGGAACGACACCCTCCCGCCCTTGACCGTAGCCGGCCATACGCCGCTCCGGTCGATCGACATCGCAACGCCGGTGCCGAGCGCACAGGTGAAGTCGGCCATCCTGCTGGCGGGACTGCGAGCCGACGGGCGGACCACGGTCCGCGAAACGATCGCGACGCGCGACCACACGGAACGCATGCTCAGGGCGCGGGGCGTGCCGGTTGAGCGCGACGACGCGCCAGACGGGCGTGTCGCGTGGACGGTCCAGGGAGGGTTGCCGGTGCAAGCGGTCGATGAGCAGGTCCCGGGCGATGTCTCGGCAGCGGCCTTCTGGCTGGTGGCAGGCGCCATTCACCCGGACGCCGAGCTCGTCCTCCACAAGGTGGGCGTCAATCCAACGCGACGGGCCGTGATCGACATCCTGCGTTCTATGGGTGCCCAGATCGAGGAACGCCCGCAGCGCAACGGGGCCGACGACGGGGTTGGCGAGCCGATCGCGGACCTGGTCATTCGATCGTCCGAGTTGCGCGCCGTTGACCTCGGGCCGGCCGATGTCGCCACCGCGATCGACGAGATCCCGATCCTGTGTCTGGCGGCCACCGCCGCCCGGGGAACGACCGTCATTCGCGGTGCCGGCGAACTTCGCCACAAGGAGTCCGACCGGATCACGGGCGTGGCTGCCGGCCTGCGCGCCATGGGCGCCCATGTCGAGATCGACGGCGACGATCTCCGCATCCTTGGCGGCCGGGTGCTGTCTGGAGCATCGACAGACAGCCTCGACGACCATCGCCTGGCGATGACCTTTGCGATCGCCGGACTGATCGCCTCGGGCGAAACGACCATCGCGCGGCCGGGTTCGGCCGCCATCTCCTATCCCGGCTTCTTCGACGACCTCGAAAGGGTGCGAGCATGACCAAGCGCGTCGTCCTGATCGGCCACCCGGTGGCCCACTCGCTGTCCGGCGCCATGCACCAGGCCGCCTTCAACGCGCTCGGGATCGACGCGACCTACGAGCTGTGGGATCGCGCGCCAATCGAGCTGGCCGACGCGGTGAGCGAGCTGCGAACCGATGTCTTCCTCGGCGCGAACGTGACCATCCCGCACAAGGAGCGGGTCGTGCCCATGGTCGACCGCCTGACCGAGGAGGCCCACGCCACCGGCGCGGTCAACACGATCACGCGCGAAGGCAAGCGGCTGATCGGCCACAACACGGATGTGCCCGGCTTCAAGGTCGCGCTCGATCGGCTCGTCGGCAAGCAGAAGATGCCGCGCCAGGCGGTGGTGCTGGGCGCCGGCGGCGGGGCCCGGGCCGTCGTCTATGGCCTGATCACCGAAGGCTTTCAGCGGGTCATCGTGTTCAACCGGCACCTGCACCGCGCGGAGGGGATGGTCAAGCACTTCGCTCGGAGCGCCGCGCACATGGAGCTGCGAGCCATGCCGTGGCATGAGTCGATCATCG
>JANNQZ010000227.1:0-2237 GCA_031401015.1 Chloroflexota bacterium
GCGGCCGCCGTCGAGGGAGTCGATCTGGTCATGCTGACCGTCGGCACGCCGTCGCGTGACGGAGCGATCGACCTGACCCAGCTGCGCGAGGCCGCGCGTTTGGTCGGAGCGCTCATTCATACCGCCGGAGCCTACCCGGTCGTCGTGGTCAAGAGCACCGTCGTGCCGGGGACAACGCGCGACGTGATCACACCGATCCTCGAGAGCGCGTCCGGCAGAACAGCGGGTCTCGACTTCGGCGTCGGCGTGAATCCGGAGTTCCTCACGGAAGGCAGCGCGGTCGACGACTTTGGCCGTCCGGACCGGATCGTCGTCGGCGCGGACGACGACCGCTCCGCCGAAGCGATCACGGCCCTGTACGCGGAATTCCCGCAGGTGCCAGTGGTCCATGTCAACAGCGCGACCGCCGAGATGATCAAGTACGCCTCCAACACGCTGCTCGCCACGCTCATTTCGTTTACCAATGAGCTCGCCAACCTGGGTGCGGCGGTCGGCGGAGTGGACATCGTCGACGTGATGCGCGGGGTCCATCTGTCGCGCTACCTGACGACCGTGGTGGATGGGTCGCCCGTACACGCCGAGATGACTTCGTTCCTTGCAGCCGGCACCGGGTATGGAGGCAGCTGCCTTCCGAAGGACACGCAGGCCCTCATCGCCCATGGAGCCACGCTCGGCGTCCCGATGCAGGTTCTGGCAGCCGTCGAGGCCGTCAATCGCGATCAGGCCGGCAAGTTGGTGGGGCTGGTCGAACGCGCGCTCGGCTCCTTCGGCGGTGCCCGGATCGCGGTTCTCGGTCTCAGCTTCAAACCCGACACCGATGATGTCCGCGATTCGCCGGCCTTCCGGGTGATCCCGGCGCTGATCGAGCGGGGCGCGTCGGTCATTGC
This sequence comes from Chloroflexota bacterium, assembly GCA_031401015.1. Classification (GTDB taxonomy): domain Bacteria; phylum Chloroflexota; class Limnocylindria; order Limnocylindrales; family CSP1-4; genus SPCO01. Next base: position 888 of record JANNQZ010000227.1, read on the forward strand.
CCACGACCCGGTAGCCATTGCGCCCGCCAGACGTGTGCTGGGCGACGACTCGATTCGTTACGAGCCGGATCTGGCGGCTGCCCTCGTCGAGGCGGATGCCGTCGTGATCGTGACGCGCTGGCAGGACTACGAACGCGTTCCGGCGCTGCTCGCGGATCGTCGCCCTGCGGTGCCGGTGATCGATGGGCGGCGGATGCTCGACCCGGAGTCCGTCGCGCGCTACAGCGGGATCGGCCGTTGACCCTGACGTTCACCCCGACCGGGATCGCCGGCGTCGTTCGCGTCGGGATCGATCCGATCCGCGACGAGCGTGGATTCTTCGCCCGATCATGGTGCGAGGATGAGTTCGCCGCCGCCGGGCTGGCGACGGCCTGGGTACAGGCGAATATCGGGCACAACCCTGTCGCCGGCACGCTGCGCGGCATGCATTACCAGCGCGAACCACACGCCGAAACCAAGCTCGTCCGCTGCACCCGGGGGCGCGTGCTCGATGTTGCCGTCGACCTGCGCCCGGAATCGTCGACCTTCCGGCACTGGGTCTCGGCCGAACTGACCGTCGAGCACGGCGAGGCGCTGCTCATCGGGCCGGGACTTGCCCATGGATACCTGACCCTGGAGCCCGACAGCGACATCTTCTATCTGACTTCGGCGCGGTACGACCGAGGTTCCGCGGCGGGCGTCCGGTATGACGATCCGGCCTTCGGAATCACCTGGGACGCGCCGATCGTCATGGTCTCAGAGGCGGACCGAGGCTGGCCGCTCCTGGGCGCCGCGTGACGCCCGGATGAGCGGCGACCGGCGAATCCTCGTCACGGGCGCGAGCGGATTCGTGGCTCGCCATTCGCTGGCACCATTGATCGCACGGGGCTTCGAGGTCCACGCCGTCGCCCGTCGGTCGCGCCCCGACGACCTCGCTGACGCGCGGCTCACCTGGCACCAGGCGGACCTGCTGGATTCCGGTGCGCGCGAGGCCCTCCTGACAACGGTCGCGCCGTCGCACCTGCTGCACGCGGCCTGGTACCTGGAGCCGGGCAGGTATACGGGATCACCCGACAACCTCGATTGGCTGGCCGCCAGCATCGAATTGGTGCGCCGTTTCGAGGCGCACGGCGGCCGGCGGGTCGTGGGCGTCGGCACCTGCTTTGAATACGAGCACGGTCAGCTCCTGGTCCTGACCGAGGGATCTCCACTCAAGCCAGCCACGGTCTACGGGCTCGCGAAGCAGTCGCTGTGCACGGCCATCGAAGCACTGGGGCGCGCCACCGGTCTGTCGACGGCGTGGGCGCGCCTGTTCTACCTGTACGGACCACACGAGGACCGGCGCCGACTCATCGCGGATGTCGCGACAGC
>JANNQZ010000228.1:0-1878 GCA_031401015.1 Chloroflexota bacterium
ACGGCTCGGCGACCTCGTTCATGGCGATCGCGGTCATGACCCGCGTCGGCACGCCGGCCCGCTCGAGGGCATCCTGCAGGGCCAACCCGTTCATCACCGTGGCTAGCATCCCGATGTAGTCCCCGGTCGCGCGGTCCATACCCCGGGCGGAGGCCGCCAGCCCACGGAAGATGTTCCCGCCGCCAACGACGATCCCGATCTGGACGCCAAGCCGGTGGACTTCTGCGACCTGACCGGCGATGAACGCACAGAACGCGGGATCAACGCCGTACTGCCGATCCCCGAGCAGCGCCTCGCCGGACAGCTTGAGGAGTACGCGCTGATAGCGCAGGGGCGTCGACGTGCCTGGCAGGGTCACAGCTCTTCGGCCAGCGCGTAGCGAGTGAAGCGCCGGACCCGGATGTTCTCGCCGATCGTGGCGATCCGGTCGTTGATCAGGTCGCGCACCGTCCGCTCCTCGTCACGGAACGGCTGGTCGTACAGGCAGACCTGCGAATACCACTTCTTCAGCTGGCCCTCGATGATCTGGGGGCGGACGTTCTCCGGCTTCTTCAGGGTCGCTTCATCGCGCAGCAGCTCCGCTTTCTTCGCCTCGAGATCTGCCGGTGGAATCCGATCCTCGTCGACGTAAAGGGGGGCCAGCCCGGCGACCTGGATGGCCAGATCCCGGGTCAGCCGCTGGAACTCGTCGGTCCTGGCCACAAAGTCCGTTTCGCAGTTGACTTCGATCAACACCCCGACGCGACCACCAGTGTGGATGTAGCTCGACACGAGCCCTTCCAGCGCCTCTCGGCTGGATTTCCTGGCCGCCGCCGCGAGTCCCTTCTCACGGAGCAGCGCGATCGCCTTCTCCATGTCCCCGTCGGCAGCAACGAGGGCGCCTTTGCAATCCATGAAGCCTGCGCCGGTCCGTTCGCGCAATTCCTTGACCATTCCGGCCGAGATATCCGCCATGCCTGTCAGCTCTCCTGTCATCCGCCCCGGTCCGGAGCGCGACTTTCGTCGTCTTCAGCGTCAAGCCGCCGCCGCGGCCAATGTCGATCCCCTTCAGCCGCCGGCGCCGACCTCTTCCGCCTTCTCAGCGGCTTCACGGGCCAGCTCTGCGGCAATCTCCTCGGGGGTCGCCTCCGCCGGGGCGTCGGCGATGACTGCGCCGGCTCGCGCCATGCGATCGCCCGGCAGCAGGTCGTCCTCGTCGAGGTCCGGCTCAAATGACAGGGCCGCGCCGCCCGCGAGAGCCGCGACCAGCTGGTCGGTGGCTCCGGGCTCCTCGTCCTCGGGCTCGGGCATCGCCATTGGCTCGATCGACTCCGACTCCGACGAGCTACCGGCGGATCGCTGGCGGGCACCTTCAATCGCGGCGTCCGCGACCAGGGCGCATAGCAGGCGGATGGCCCGGATGGCATCGTCGTTGGCGGGAATGATGTAGTTGAGTTCGTCCGGGTCCACGTTGGTGTCACCGGTTCCAACGACCGGGATCTCCAGCTTGTTGGCCTCGGTCACGCCGATCCGCTCACGATGCGGGTCGACGATGAACACCGCACCGGGCAGGCGCTTCATCTTGCGCATGCCGCCGAGGGTGCCCTGGAGCTTGACCATCTCCTCGGTGAGCTTGGCCGCCTCCTTCTTCGTCATGCGATCGAAGTCGCCGTTCTGCTGGCGAGCCTCGAGCTGCTCGAGGAGGCTGATCCGCTTCTTGATGGTGGTGAAGTTGGTGAGCATGCCGCCCAGCCAGCGCTTGTTCACGTACGGCTGGTTGGCCCGGGCCGCTTCCTGGGCGACTGGCTCCTGGGCCTGCTTCTTGGTTCCCACGAACAGGACCTGATCGCCGCGGGCGACGGTCTCGCGGACGAATTCGAGCGCCGAATCCAGTCGAGT
>JANNQZ010000229.1:0-5269 GCA_031401015.1 Chloroflexota bacterium
GGGCGGCACGAAGGCGATCGCGTTCGATTTCTGGACCATGACAACGGCGATCGCGGCCCGTATCCCGGATCTCGAGATCGGCTTCAGCGTCCTGAACTCTACCTTCCGCAACCCGGCGCTGACGGCCAAGATGGCGGCTACGCTGGATGTCATCACCGGGGGGCGTGTCGTCCTGGGCCTTGGGGCCGGCTTCCGCCAGATCGAGGCCGACACATTCGGCTATGACTACCCGGGCTTGGGCGAGCGCCTGGCGATCCTGACCGAGCACGTCGAGATCGTCACGCGGGCGCTGAACCACGACGAGCCGCCGTTCTCGTACGAGGGCAAGCATGCCCGGGTCAGGGACTTCGACAACCAGCCGCGCGGCGTGCGCCGGCCGCGGGTCAAGATCATGGTCGCAGGCCGCGGCCCAAAGGTGACCTTCCCCCTGGCTGCGAAGTACGCCGACATCTTCAACCTCGGCGTGGAGACGCCCGAGCTGCCGGAGATGCTGGGCCTGTTCCGGGCGACGTGTGAGCGGTTGGGCCGCGACCCCGATCTGATCGAGTTGCAGGGCGGCCTGCATCCGGCCATTGCCTACAAGGGCATGACCAACTTCTACGGCCAGCGGATCATGGGCCCGACCGAGCGGGCGTTCGCCGACCCCGAGGTCATGGCCAAGATCGGCAGTCGGGTCGACGAGATCGGCAAATGGGTCGAGCACGGCTGCGACGACTTCGTGGTCACCCCGCCTGGCCTGGCCAACAGCGATGAGGGGCTCTACGAGCTGGTCGAAGACATCCGTGCGGCGGGCGTCGAATTCCCGCGCGCGGGCTGGGGCCCTCGAGCGAACGAGCCACGGGCACCCTATCAGCCGGTGAACGCCAGCCCGGCCCGATGATCGCGGTCCGGGTCCCGGTCGGAGGAGATCAACGGCTGGCGCGACCACGGCGCGGCGGAGATCGTCGTCGCCGTTCCCGGCATCCACAACACGGACGAGACCATCCAGGAAACGATCGAGGACATCGGCGCGGCCGGAGTTGAGTTCCCCAGGGCCGGGTGGGGACCACGTGCCGGAGAACCAGGGCCGCAGCCCGGCGTTCGTGTCTGATCGAGGCGATCTCGTGTTCTCCAGGCGGCTGCCCTTGCCAGGCCTGGGCCGCGGCGGGCGGACAGTGACCAGGTGACCCACCTTGGCGGCGCCGGAGTGATCGAGGGTCCCCGCGGGTGCGGCCCCGCGGACCTGCCCGGCGTCATCCGCCTGGTTGACGCGGCGATGCGTCAGGGCTCGGACCAAACGATGCTGACCGACTATCCGCTGGTCTACGCGGCGGACAACCTGGTGAACGTCAGCGTGGTGTTGGAGGACGGGCTGCCCGTGGCGACCGCGCCGGTGCTGCCGCGCCGCGTGACGGGCGACGGGTTCGAGTTCGGGCTGGGCGTCATCTCACCAACGGCCACCGATCCCGCCCGTCAGCATCGCGGTCATGGCGGCCGCTGCCTCGTGCGATGCGTGGACCGGATGACCCAGCTTGGCCTGGAGGCGTCGGTCCTGTGGACGCAGGTCGCCACGTTCCCGTTCTACGAGTTGAACGGGTGGCAAGCCGTCGAGCGCCATGGGCATTCCTATCGGCTGTGGCGTGTCGACGCCGGCCGCTTTGGCCGATGGCGCGGCGAGATCCGCGCCCTGGCCGGCGAGCCGTCCGATCTCGCGGCCGTCCTCGCGCTCCACGAGGCGTACCGCGATCGCATGACGCGGTCCCCGTCGGAGGCGGCCCGGTTGTTCTCGCTGCCGAAGATGACGACGTGGCTGGCGATCGGGTTCGGCGGCCGGGTCGCCGGCTATCTCCTCAGCAGCGTCGCCATGAACAAGCCGGGCCTTCTGGAAGCCGGCGGCGACCCGGACGCGATTGCGGGCCTGGTCCGCCACGTCCTCAAGGGCCTCGCCCCGGAGGCCTTCGCGGACGTCTCGGTGGGGTTTGCGGCGGACGGCCTCGAGGCCATCGCGGCGGACCACCTCCCAGACCGCGCGCCCGCGCCGTTCGATGGCAACGTGATGATTCGGATCAACGACGTCGCGGGCCTGATGCGGGCGATCCGGCCGTGGCTGGCCGCGCGAATGCCGCACGGTCGGCCGGTGTCCGTGCACGTCCGCGACGCGGGCGTCACCGTCTCGTTCGAGCGGCAGGCGGGCGGCATCGTGGTGGCCGACCGGCAGATGCCCGATCACACGGCGCTGACGCGGCAGGAGCTCACGTCGGTCCTGTTCGGCTCGCACCCGGAGCGAGTGGTTCCGGTGCCGCCTGCCCTCGCCTGGATGGGTCCGTTCCGTTTGCCCATCCACGACCTCGACCGGAGTTGACGTACCCGGCCCCTGCGTCTCGGGAAGGGCCGTGATCGCTGGAGCCGACACTCGGATTTGAACCGAGGACCTGCTGTTTACGAAACAGCTGCTCTACCGCTGAGCTATGTCGGCCCGGACGGGGAGTATAGGGGATGCCTTCGATCGGCAGCCCGCGCCGGGCCGCCGCGCCGGGGGGCCGCGCCAGCAAGTCCCCGCCGTTGCGATTCCAACCGGGTTGGCGTTGGCGACGGGCCATCTCCACGATCGGTCGGTTGTTCCAGTCGCCCTGGAACACGCGGCGCGGTTCGCCGGGAATCGGTCGAACCTTCCCGCCCGGCTGGCAAAACTGCAATGCCTGTCCCGGAGACCAGCCAGGCGGGAATCTGTCGGGATCTCGACCCCGTGTTGAGGTCCGGCCTCCGCAGGCAGGCGATCGGCCTCTGAGCGAGCTTGCGAGGCACCGGAACTCGCGCCGATGCGCTACCGTCCCCCGGAGCATGCCGAAGCTCCCCGCATCCCGTCGCATGATCGCCGTTCTGGCCGTCACCGGGATCCTGGCCGGATGCGCCAGCGGAGGAGCGGAGCCGTCGCCCACCCGCTCTGCGAATCCGGTCATCACGCCTGACGACGCCATTGCCCAGGTGATCGCCGCGGAGGCGCGACTCGCTGGCATCGGGCCGCTTGATACCGGCCTGATCGGCCAATCGAGTTGGTACACGGTCGAGCCGGCGTCAGGCGTCGGCGCCTTCGTTGCCCGCATCAGGATCGGCTGGGGCGACTGCCCGGCCGGTTGCATCGACGAGCACATCTGGACCTACGCGATCGGGCCCCGCGGCGAGGTCACCCTCCTGTCCGAGGATGGCCCACCTGTCCCACCCGACGCCTGGCCAACCCCGTAGCGGGCCAACTGAGCCAGGTGGGGCGGCCGTCGTCGCGCAGGCAGACCCGGCCCCCGTCGATCGCTTGACCGACATGGCAGGACCGCAACCTTCGAGCGGCTGATCGGCTCCGAATCGTGACCGGCCGTTGCCTCAGTCCGAGAGCCGCACCGTGTAGTTGTCGAACGGGCTGGTCGTAATGATCGTGCCGCAGGTCCCGGCGGCTTCCTGCGTGGGGGTGCACTCGCCCACGGTCAACGGTGAGGTCCGGAAGTTCTCGAGGAAGTAGCCGTTGATGACCTTGTCCGAGCCGCCCGAGGCGCTGACGACATGGAACATCGCCCAGCCCTTGAAGCAGCCAGTCGTGTACGCGGAGCCTGCGCAGGTCGTCTCGGGTGGCGCCGGATCGCCCACGATTGGAACGGGAACATTCTTGCCCTCGAGGTAGGTGTTGGTGTTGGTCCACAGAGTCGTATGGCAGCCGTTGTTGTGCTGACCGAGGTACTGCTCGAAACCGATCGTGGAGGTCACCGTGTTACTCCCGTCGAGGATATTCTTGACCTCACTACTGTTGACATTGTCGGCTCCGTTGAAGTCCGTCCAAGACATGTCGAGGCCGTTCACGGGGGTGTCCCCGCACTCCGTGCCAAAGTTCTGCGGGTTGCTGGCCGTGTACTTGGGGCTGCCGTCAGCGTTGAAGGCATCGATGTGCATGGTCCACGGAGCAGCACCAACGCCGGTGTCGATCACTCCGGCCCAGGCCGACGCGGTCACGGACACGTCCCAGGATTCCTGGCCCGGCACAATCCGGGCGAAGGCGTTGAGATGGGGGTCGGTGACGCCCACAGTGATCGTCGCGCCCGACGATTCATAGGTCACGCTGACGGCGAGCGTGGTGCCGGCCACGCCGTGGGTATAGCCGTTGAGCGTCGCCGACGCATTCGCAGCGCTGATCGCCGCCGCCTTCTTCGCATCCGGGGTGCCCGCCGCATTCATGTAGGCGTTGGCGCCGGCCAGCGCAGCGAGATCGGCCGCGTTCTGCTCCACGCGGCGCTGCGCAAAGGCACCGCTCCCGTCGAGTACCAGGCCCACCATCGCGATGACCGCGGTGAGGGCGAGGGCAAAGATCACCAGGATCTGACCTTCGCCTTGGCGACCGCGCCCTCGTGGCGTTCTCATCGTGTGACTCCTCTCATCTGTTGAACGGGTAGAGATCACGGGACCGCCACCGATGAAGTCGAACTCAGGGTGACCGGCCCCAGCAGGCCGAGCAGCGCCGGTTGAAACGAGGCGGACACGGTCACGCGCACGTAGTCCTTTGCGTCGCCTGACCCGCAGGTGGCGTTGATGCTGGCGTTCCCGGCGATGTCGACGCACTCAAAATTGGGCGCCCCGGGGACGACCGGCGCCATCCCGGGGACCAGCTGTCGCTGGGTTGCGATGGTTGCCTGGGCCTCCAGCGAGGAGCCCAGAGTGGCTCCAGACGCAAGGCCGAGGTACGGGTGGACAGCAGCGCGGCGGGCGATCTCGCGGGCGGCTTCTGATACGCCGTTGTACATGAAGATCGCCCGGCCGGCATCGAAGATTCCCATCAACAACACGAGGAAGATCACGATCGCGAGCGAGAACTCGACGAGAGCCTGACCGCGCTGACGCGGGCGTTCGATGATGCGCATCGTGCTCAGCCCTTCGTCAGGACGACCTGGGTCGTCATAGTCGTACCACCCGGGTTGGTGACTACCAAGGTCACCGTGTAGGAGCGCCCCTGCAGGGCATATTGATGACTAGCTGAGGGCAGGTTGCCGGCGTCGGTTGTGGTATCTCCGTACTCCCATCGCCAGTACGTGATTGCACATGTCCCACTCGTCGGGCTCGACGTGCTGGTAAAGACGACGGGCTTGGTCTTGTTCTGTTGGGTAAAGGTGAAGCCCGCGTACGGCAGGGCGCAGGTCGGAGTCGGCGCCGGTGTGGCCGTCGGCGCCGGGGTGGCCGGCGGCGCCGGGGTTGGGGTCGGCGCCGGTGTTGGCGGCGGCGCCCGGGTCGGCGTTGCCACAGGGGGCTCGGGCAC
>JANNQZ010000230.1:0-3306 GCA_031401015.1 Chloroflexota bacterium
AGGCATCGATGTACGTGTCCGCGGCGGCCTCGGCGAGCGTGATCTGGCGCGACGCGGGGCGGGCGGTGAACGGATCGGGGACGGTGCCGGTGCGGGCGGCGATCCACGAGCGGACGTGGGGCAGACAGGCCCCACCCTGGCACGTCCCGATCCCGGCGAGGGTCGCCCGCTTGAGGAGTTCGAGCTCCGTGAACCCCTTCGACCACGCCTCGTCGAGGTCGTCGACCGTCACGCGCATGCAGCCGCAGACGACCGCGGACGGGTCGGTCGGCGCCGGCGGCAGCGGGTGGTCCTCGCCGGCAGAGCCAACCGTGCTCAGTGCAGCGCTGCCGGCCATCCGGGCCAGGAGGTCGCGTGGAGATCGGCCGAGGCCCACGATCGCGGTCTCGCACGGGGTCGTCCACTCGGCTCCGGTCATCGGGTCCCGGGTGACGATGGCGCTCACTCGCCCGCTCTCATCACCGTCGAAACGAACCAGGGACCCGTCCACCCACAGGCATGGAACATCGGCGGGCGGGGCCCCGACCGCAACCGCGCGTCCAAGATCGATGCCGGCGGCGTGGAGCTCGAGCGCGGCTCGCGCGGTCACGATGCCGGCCAGGTCGTTCCCGGGACAGACCGGCTGGATCTCCGCGGCACCGGTGGCGACGATGATCTCGTGCGGCTCGACGTGGAGCATGCCGGCGGCCGTCCGGACGACGATCGCGGGTCCCGGGTAGATCGCCACGACCTCTTGGCCGGCCGCCGCGTCGAGGACCAGCACGTCGCGACCGGCCGCCCGAGCCGTCGCTGCGGCCGCCAGCCCGCTCCTGCCGCCGCCGATGACCGCAAGGTCGACGACCCGTCGCTCGACCGAGATATGGCGGCCGACGGGGGAAGCTGCAAGATCCGGATGCGAGACAACCGGAAGTGACGGCATCCCGTCCCGCGGATGTGGATGTCGCTCGACCCGCAACCCAGGCCGCGCCGGAACCTGGCACGTCCGAACGAAGGCCACCCCATCGACGACCGCCAGGCAGTTCCCGCAATCCCCGGCCAGGCACAGCGTCCCGCCGCGCCCCGGCACCCCTCCCGACCGCACGATCGCGACCGCCACGGAGTCGCCGGGCTCGGATTCCAGGGGCCGACCGTCCAGGACGAGCCGGCCCATCGTCACCGCACGATCTCGAACGCCCGATCGCGCTGCGGCCCGAATCGAAACGCGGCGAAGTCCTTGTCCAACGACGCAGCCCGGTGGATCCCCAGCCGCAGCATCACGGCGAAACTCGTGCGATCCGTCAGGGAAAAGCCCTGGTCGGGAAAAGCCTCGCCGATCGACCACGCCACGTCCAGATCTGCCGCGACGACGTGCGCGAGCTCGATGGATCCCGCGCGGACCTCAGCCCAGAAGCGCTCGGCTACTGACCAGCCGAGTCGAAAATCGATGAGAGACGACGTCTCCGCGAGGACATGATCCGACGTGAGGAGCGTGTCCCCGCGAACGAGCACGCGCCGGGCGTCCGCATGCCGCTCGTCTCCGGCATCCACCGCGGCGAAGAACGTCGACGTGTCGACGAACAGGTTCACCGGCGAAGCTTGCGCGCCGCGATCGCCTCGCCGATGTATTCGTCCTTGTGGTTGGCGATATCGGAGCCGCCTGAATTGCCGAGGCCGAAGATGGATGAGATGTCCGCCTTCGGTCGCGGGGGTTCCTCCAGATCCCGACGGAGCAGGCGGCGCACGTACTCGGCAAACGAGATGCCCTGATCCGCGGCGCGCCGGTGGGCCCGGCGTCGGAGTTCTGGCTCGATCGTGATCTGCGTTCGTGTCGTCATGATGGCGCCATCATACCATCAGCTCCCCGAGTCACTGGCGCATCCGGAGGCCGTCGGGGTCGAACAACGGGCGTGGCTGCAGGCGCGCCGGGCGCCGCTGGCCGATGATCTCGATCTCGAATCCCTTGCCACCGGGTCCGTCCGGGCTCGCCAGCTCCGTCGGGACGTAGCCCAGGGCGATCGATTCGCGGACGTGGTGGCCGTACCCGCCGGAGGTCACCCAGCCGACGACCTTCCCGTCGTGCCAGATCGGCTCGTCGCCGATGACGTCGGCCGGGTCTGCCGGGTCGGGTTCGACCACGAACGCCACCAGACGGCGCTGCGGACCGCCGGCGGCCACCTCGGCTTCATGGGCCGCGCGCCCGATGAACTCATGATCGAGCTTGATGTAGCGCGTGATCCCCGCCTCCAGCGGGGTATAGATGGGCCGATACTCACGGAACCAGGTCCCGTAGTTCTTCTCCAGCCGCAGCGACATCAGCGCGCGCATGCCGAACAGCCGCAGGCCGTACGGTTCACCGGACGCCATGAGTCGGTCGAACAGGACGCGCTGGTATTGCGGCGGGACCCACAGCTCGTAGCCGAGATCGCCGGCGTAGTTGATCCGGGCGAGGTGCGCGGGGATCATCCCGAGGTCCACGCGCCGGAAAGTCATGAACGGGAACGCCTTGGTCGACAGGTCCAGGTCCGGCGCCACCGCCGCCAGGACATCGCGGGAACGCGGGCCGGCAACGGACAACCCCGTGAGCCCGAGGCCCAGGACCCTGAACTGAACGCTCCCGTCGGTGGGCAGGTGGTGACGGAACCAGCGGGAGTGATGGACCTCCGCAGGGAGGGATCCGAACAGGTAGAAGGCATCCGCGTCCGAGGGCCGCGCAACAGTGAATTCACCGACGATCCGCCCTGCCTCGTTGAGCATCGCGGTCAGCGTGATCCGCCCGACTGCCGGCATCCGGGCGGTCAACAGCGATGACAGCCACGCCTCGGCACCCGGCCCCGTGACCCGGTACTTGGCGTAGTTGGAGATCTCGGTCATGCCAACCCGCTCGCGGACGGCCGCGACTTCGGCGGCGACCTGCGACCAGGCATTGGACCGGCGGAAGGTGACCTCCTCCTTCGGCTCGAGGCCCTTCTCCTGGAACCAGAGGGCGTGCTCCAACCCGAACGTTGCGCCCCAGACGGCATTGGCCGCAATCAGGCGGTCGTGGATTGGCGTCGTGAGCAGCGGGCGCGCGCCCGGCAGCTCCTCATTCGGAAACGTGATCCGGAAGCGGCGTCGATAGTTCTCCTGGACCTTGGCATTGGTGTACCCCAGCGTGGCGTAGTCGCCATACCGCGCGACGTCCATGCCCCAGATATCCATGCCGGAATCACCGTGGTCGCCGGACGTCATCCAGGTGGCCAGCGCGAGACCCACGCCGCCGCCCTGTGAGAGCCCGGCCATCACGCCGCAGGCGACCCAATAACCGCGCAACCCCCGGATCGGGCCAAC
>JANNQZ010000231.1:0-11266 GCA_031401015.1 Chloroflexota bacterium
GTCAATTATCTGGTCGCACCGGACGACCCTGAGGTCGCCATCGACTTCGGCTCGGAGATCGAGCGGCTCATCCGGATCGCCGAGCGCCAAGCCTTTGGGCCGTCCACCAGAGCGCTGATCGATGAAGCGGTCAGTCGCGACATCCCGTTCATTCGTCTCGACCGCCACTCCCTGGTTCAGTTTGGCCACGGCGTTCATCAGCAACGGATCCGGGCGACCATGACTTCGCGGACCTCGGCCATCGGCGTGGACGTGGCGTCGGACAAGAGCCTGACCAACCAGCTCCTCGATTCGGCGGGCCTTCCGGTCCCTCGGGCGGAAGTGGTGACAACCGACGACGAGGCGGTCAGCGCTGCTGGTCGACTCGGGTTCCCATGCGTCGTCAAGCCGCTTGACGGGAACCACGGCCGCGGTGTTCACCTGGACCTGCGCACCCCGGACGCCGTTCGTGACGCTTTTCCCGGGGCTCTGCGCGAGAGCCGAGCCGGCGACGTGATCGTCGAAACCTACGTTGCCGGGAAGGACTACCGCTGTCTCGTGATCGGCGGCAAGGTCGCCGCTATCGCCGAGCGGGTGCCGGCCTCCGTCACCGGAGACGGGGAGCACACCGTGCGGGAACTCGTGGAGCTGGCCAACGCAGACCCGCGCCGGGGGATCGGCCACGAGAAGGTGCTCACCCGGATCAAGCTGGACGATGCGGCCGAGCGACTCGTCCGCGCACAGGGGTTTGAACTTGACGGCGTGCCTCCGGCCGGGACATGGGTCAAGCTCGCTCTAACCGGCAACATGTCCACCGGCGGCACCTCGATCGATCGGACGATGGAGGCCCATCCGGACAATGTCGAGATCGCCGAGACCGCCGCGCAGATCGTCGGGCTCGATGTCGCCGGGATCGACTTTATCTGCCCGGATATCGCCACGCCGGTCCGCGAAACGGGCGGCGCGATCGTCGAGGTCAATGCCGCGCCGGGCTTTCGGATGCACACCCATCCGACTGAGGGCGAGCCACAGTACGTCGCGCGTCCGGTGATTGATTCGCTCTTCCCGGCCGGCTCCTCGGCGCGCATCCCGATCATCTCCGTCACCGGCACCAACGGCAAGACGACGACGGTCCGGATGATCGCCCACATCCTCAAGCTGATGGGCCGTCGCGTCGGCATGACATCGACGGACGGCATCGTCATTGACGGCCGGCTGATCCGAAAGGGCGACATGAGCGGGCCCCGGTCCGCCCAGATGGTCCTCCAGAACCCGACCGTGGACACTGCGGTCTTCGAGGTGGCGCGCGGCGGGATCCTGCGCGAGGGGCTGGGGTACGACCGCAACGATGTGGCGGTCGTGACCAACGTCACGGGCGACCACCTGGGCCTCGGTGGGATCGATTCAATCGGCCAGTTGGCTAACGTCAAGGGCGTCATCGTGGAAGCGGTGCCGCGCTCGGGGACCGCGGTGCTCAACGCGGACGACCACCTGGTCCATCGCATGGGTCGACATTGCGCGGGCCGGGTCGTCCTGTTCAGCATGGCCACCCAGAAGGGCGAGGACGGCTTCGATCGAGTCGATGGGCACACGGGGCGCGGCGGAGCGGCCTTCTGCCTGGAGTCCTCGACGGAAGGCGAGCTGATCGTGCTCCGCCTTGGCTCGCGGACCATGCCCGTGCTCTACACGCACCTCATCCCGGCGACATTTGGTGGCCGGGCGCGGATGAACGTGGCCAACGCGCTCGCGGCCGCCGCCGCGGCGTGGGCCGGCGGTGCGCATCTCCACGACATCCGGCAGGGCCTGCGTACCTTCACGACGTCGTTCTTCCAGGCGCCTGGCCGACTCAACCTGCTCGACGTGGCCGGGGTCCGGGTCGTGATCGACTACTGCCACAACGTCGACGGCATGCGCCAGCTGGCCGACTTCGTGGGGCGGATGATGGTCGCACCGCAGACCAGGGCCGGGCGGATCGGGGCGTCAGATCGAGGGACGCGGACGGGGCGTGCCATCGGCATCCTCGGGATTCCGGGCGACCGTCGCACTGAGGATCAGCACGAGTACGGGGCGCTCGCGGCGGCGGCGTTCGACGAGATCATCGTCCGTGAGGACAAGAACCTCCGCGGGCGAGCCCCGGGCGAAACGGCCGCCAACGTCCTCGAGGGGATCCGGGCCGCCCGAGCGGCCGGTTCGGCCCGGGTCACGCGCGCCGACAGGGTGCTCGATGAGATGGCCGCCGTTCGAACGGCGCTTCGCCGGGCGGTGCCCGGGGATCTCGTGGTGTGCTGTGTCGACGACGCGATTGCGGTCTACCGGGAAGCGATGTCCGCCTCAGGCAACGGCCGCGGCGGAACCGCGTTCACCGACCCCGGCGAACTCGAGGTCCCGGAGGGCTGAGGGTTGATTCTTGAGCCTGCGAGTCGCGCGGCGACGGTCCGCCTCAGCTTCGCGGCATGTTCGCCTGAACGGTCCTGACGATCCCGACGATCAGGAGTCCGGCGATCACGATCAGGGCGAGTCCCGCAGACATTTCCATCGACTGCATCCTCCTCGGCGGCCGGATCACATCATCCGACTCCTCTGCGCGTCATTCTGCACCTCGTCACCGACGACGACACGTGTCTTGCGCCGCGAGCCCGGTTGATGACGCAACCGCGAGACCGGCCGTCACCCCGGTCGTCACCCGCCACGCCGAGTGCCACCCTGGACTCGCGGGACGAGCGATGCAAGGTCGGCGCCGACATCGATTGCTCGGGCACCCATGTGCCCGAGCAACTCGAACACGGCTTCACGTTCCTCGTGGCACATGAGGACGATGACCCGCGCCGCATCCGGACGGCCCCCGTCGGCGGCCGCCCCGGCGGCTCCGTTCAGTTCCGCCTGCAGCGCTACGGTTTCAGACGAGTAGACCGGAACGTCACCACGTTCGCGCCCCGCGGATTCGACGCCCGCCAGCAACTCGCCCACCACCGACTCGGCCGTCCGCCCGCGCAAGTATTTCAGGGTCTCCTTGATCACGACCCGCTGCGCGTGGAGCGCGGCGATCCGGCCGATCCCGCGAAGCGTATCGTCCGGCCGGTCGCCGGCGGTCCCGATGATCGCGGTAATCGGTGCCGTGCGGGCGGCGGCTCCGGCCGCGATCCCCTGCGCCACGTCAAGCACGGCCGCGATCCCGGCCTCGTTGTGGGCGAAGTCGACGATGACCACGCGCGCCCCGAGCCGAAACAGGTTGAGCCGACCGGGCGAGAGGGCCACGCTTGGCGCGAACCCCACCAGGCCATCGCGGACGTCGGCGATGGAGGCCCCCAGCCCCCGTGCCCCACCCGCGGCGGCCAGCGCGTTGGCCACGTTGTACCCCGCCAGTCCCCCGATCGTGATCGGGATCTCCGCGACCTCGACGATTTCGGTCTCGATGCCGCCGTTTGACTCGATCATGACGCCGCGGCGCACCAAATAGGCGCGTCCGCCTCGGCCCAGGTGGCGGCCAACGAGCCCGGAACCTCCGGACCGACGACCGCTGGACCCATAACTGCCGACATCGCCACGGCTGAAGTACGCGATCCGCGCCCGCACCCGTCGCGCGACCGCGGCCACGAGCGGATCGTCGGCATTGAGCACGACCCAGCCATCCGGGCGGGTGATTCGGCAGATCGTCGACTTGACCTCGGCCAGTTCGGGGAGCGTGTGGATGCCCTGCAGATCGAGATGGTCCGACGAGACGTTGGTGAGCACACTTACGTCGTTCGACGCGTAGCCGATCCCCCGAAGCACGATCCCGCCGCGCGCCGTTTCGAGCACGGCGACATCCACATCGCGGCGGCCCAGGATCTGGTGCGCGCCGCCGGGCCCCGTCCAGTCACCGGGATCCACCATCCGCTCGTCGACCAGCACCCCGTCGGACGTCGTGGTCCCAACGTGGCGTCCGGCGCGCATGAGGATGTGCGTGATGAGGCGCGTCACGGTGCTCTTGCCGTTCGTCCCGGAGATGGACACGATCGGGATCCGCCGGTCGGCGTCGCGGATCCAGGTCGGCGGCGTCGCCCGGGTCTCGTTCAGACGGGCCGTCCACCGCCCCAGTTGCCGGGTCTGACCGCCGGTCAGACGTGCCGTACGCGACGGAGAGACGTCACGCATGGCCAGATCAACGGCGGCCTCCGCGATCGTCAGCGCTCGCTCGGCTCCGATCCATGGCACGGTCACGATCCAGTGGCCCGGGTCGGACGAGCGATGCACACAGAGGCCGCCCACTCCTTCGCCGTGTTCGATCCGAAGCCGTCGGATCCAGGCAGCCACGCTCGCCACGCCGTCCGGCCAGTCCAGCGCCGGCACCCGCGCCCCGAGCCGTACCAGCGCGTGCGTCCCCGGATCGCGCTGCCCGTAGAACGTTCGCCGCTTCCCGACGGCGAACTCCAGCTTGACCACCGGCTCCAGCCGGTAGACGTTGGGGCCTTCGAGGAGTCGAGTTTCGACCAGTCGCACGGTCCGCGCAGGATAGCAAGCGGCCCCGGCGCAGGACCATGTGCCTCGCTAGACTGCGACGATGGTCACACGATCGAGCCCGATCACGTCGCCCACGACCTCGGAGCTCGAAGACCTTCGCGCCGCGATCGCGACCGGCCTGCCGGCCTACCTGGCCGACCTCGAGCATCTCGTCAACACCGACTGCGGCAGTTACACGCCCGCCGGCGTCAACGAGGTGGGTCGCTGGACAGGCGAATTCCTCGCGGGGCTCGGGGCCACCGTGGAGTATCGCCCGGACCCTGCGGGCCGCCTCGGCGACACGGTCGTCGCCACCTTCGATGGTCCGGTCGGCGGCGAAGGCCCGCGCGTCCTGCTCATCGGTCATCTCGACACCGTCTTCGACCCAGGCACCGCCGCCGCCCGACCGTTCCGGATCGAAGACGGGGTCGCCTACGGCCCCGGCGTCACCGATATGAAGTCCGGCCTGTTGCTCGGCCTCTACGCGCTCAAAGCGATCATCGGCGAGCGCGGCGGCCTCCCGTTCGAGCGCCTCGTCTTCGTGGCCAACCCTGATGAGGAGATCGGCTCGCGCACCTCCACGCCGCACATTCGCGAGATCGCCGCCGGCATGGACGCCGCGCTCGTCCTCGAATGCGCCCGCGCCAACGGCGACATCGTGTCCTCCCGAAAGGGGATTCTGGACACCCGCCTGCACGTGCATGGCCGGGCGGCGCACGCGGGCGTCGAGCCCGAGAAGGGTCGCAACGCGATCCTCGAGGCCGCGCGAATCGTCACCGAGCTCCACGCGCTCAACGGCCGCTGGCCCGGGGTCACCGTCAACGTCGGGGTAATCGGCGGCGGGACGCGTCCCAACGTGGTGCCGGACCTGTGTACGCTCGAAGTCGACGTCCGGGCCGTCTCGCGCGACGCGCTCGAAACTATCGAGGCCGAGGTCCGCCGGATCGCCGCGGCCACCGGAATACCGGACACGACTGTCGAGTTCGAGGCGATGGCACGCTGGTGGCCGATGGAGAAATTGCAGCGGAGCGGGCGGCTGGTCGAGCATGCCCAGGCTGTGGCTCGAACCCTGGGGTTCGAGGTCCACGATGCGGCCACGGGGGGTGCGTCGGACGCCAACACCACCGCCGGGCTGGGGGTCCCGAGTCTCGATGGCCTTGGTCCGATCGGCGGCAACGACCATTCGCCCGCCGAGTACCTCGACGTGGACTCGATCGTCCCACGGACCTCGTTGTTTGCCGGCCTGCTCCTCGCGATCGCCGCGGATCCGGAAGTCATCGCGTGGCGGGCGGACCGCGACCGCAGCGACACATCCGGCCCGGAACCCGGCCGCGGCACGGCGGAGGGCGGCTCATGAGCAAGCGACAACTGATCTCGTCGGGCGGTCCGTGGGAGGCCAGCGCGGGCTACAGCCGAGCGATCGCCGTCGGCGACTCGTGCTGGGTCGCCGGCACGACGGACGCAGGCCCCGACGGCAAGTCGCGCAATCCCGGCAACGCCGCTGCCCAGGCGCGAGCGGTTCTCGAGATCATCGAAACGGCCCTCGCCGGGGCCGGCTTCTCCCTCAGCGACATCGTCCGAACCCGGATCTACGTGACCGATATCGCGGATTCGAGCGAGGTCCTGGCCGTTCACGGCGCCGTATTCGGCTCCATTCGCCCCGCAGCTACCATGATCGAGGTCAGCGCCCTGATGGACCCGACCCTCCTGGTGGAGATCGAGACCGACGCCCGTCGCGGCTGACCTGCGAGCTGAGAACCGGACATCTGTACGGTGTTTGCGCAGGTCGTCTGATCGTCGTGCGTCGGCCTTGTGATCGAATCCATGCCCAGAACGTCCATTTCCGGCGCGACCTGGAGCGGGCGGCGGCCTCGCTCGGGTAGGTGGGCGATTGGACTACCGTCTCCGACGTCTTCCGCGGCCATCGGGCGCTTGAACTCGATGCCGATCGGAGCCGGTCGGCCAAGGCGTCAAATTAGGAGGGCGGCAACACCCGCGGCTCGAGCGATCGCCACCAGCGCGACTGCGCCGATGAGCCCGAGGAGAAGGTTCCGACGCCACGCGGTGAGGGCGCCACACATCGCGACGGCCGCCCACTCGATGCCGATGTGGAACGCGGGCGTCCCGTCCGATGGCGAGGCGGTCACCATCACGTTGACCGCCGCCAGGCTGGCGAGCACGGCCGGACCGACCAGGCGCAGATAGTCGAGGGCGGCCGTCGGGAGTCGATCGATCCCGGGAACGAGCATCGGAAGGGCGCGCGACGGATAGGTCACGAGACCCATGAGCAGCGCCAGGCCGACGAGCTCTACGCTCATCCGGGAGCCTCCTCATCGGCCGCCTGGGACGCCGACCTGTGTTCGCGATTCTGGGCCAGCTGCTCGACGAGATGCGAGGCCGGCATGGCGTATCGCTCGGCGGAGGCCGGGGTCCCCAGCGCCGCAGCGTCGTCCGCCCCTGATCGTGGTACGGCCATGCCCAGCAGTGGCCCACCCAGGCCCCCGACGACGACTCCAACGCCGGGGCCGGCGAGCAGGCCGGCTGCCACGCCGAGGATCGCGCCGCCGAGCGCCGCCACGAGCTCGCGCCGGCCCGTGACAAGCCCGACCGCTAGCCCGGTCATCGCCGCCGGGAAGACCACGTCCAGACCCAACCGGGCCGGGTCGGTGATCTGCGCCCCGACCGTCACGCCGGCGATCGTGGCCAGGTTCCACGGGATGAAGGTCGAGGCGATCGCCGCGATCCAGTACCCGCGCTCGTCGGATCGGCCGAGGCGCTCGAAATGGGCGATCGTCAGCGCGAACGATTCATCGGTCAGCAGGTGCGCCATCAGGGCTCGCCGCGGTCGGGGCGTCGTCCGCAGCCACGGCGCCAGGGCCGCCGAATAGAGCAAGTGACGGGCGTTGACCAGGGCCGTCAACAGGATGATGCCCGGCCACGCGAGCCCCCCTGCGACGTAGCCGACCGCCGCAAACTGGGCAGCGCCTGCGAAGGCAAAGACGCTCATCGCGGAGGCCTCGATGACTGACAAGCCGGCTTCACGGGCCGCGAGGCCGTAGACGAATCCGAATGCGACCGCGGAGCTGCCGATCGCCAGGGCTTCGACCGCAAGACGCCGACGACTGGCGCTAAGCGTGACGTCACCCGTCACAGGCACGCCGACCCGCGATCAGGAGTGCCGGCAGCTGCGGTCGCGAGGGTCAGATTCGTGCGGTCAGCGCAGGAAGGTCTTGCCGCACGAGCCGTCGCAGACCACGTAGACCGCATGCGTGTCGATCGCATAGCCCGCCACGTGGAGCAGCCCCGGGCAACTCCTGGTCGGGCACTTCCAGACCCACCATCGATCATTCGCATCGAGCGGGGTCGTCTCCGCCGCCAGCCTTCCTGCGAGATCCGCCTTGTCCGCCACGAGCGCAGCGATCCCCCTGGCGCGATCGGTCTCGGATTCGCTCGTGTACGGGTAGCTCTGGCCGACATTGGAGCTCACGGGCTCTCCCTCCTCGTGGTTGGACACCGAGTATTGCACGGGATCTCGCCGCTCCGCGTGGCTCAGGGTGGCGCCCACCTCGGGCGGCTTTTACAGGACCGCCGGCAGCCCGGCGCTGCGCGGATCGGTCGCGGCCGCCAGCGAGCCGTCCTCCGCCCCGGGGCCGCCGTCGACGAACTCGATCGCGTGCTCGTGCCCCAGGTTGGAATCGAATGGCTCGGCACGCGTCACCGGATGGCCCAGCGCCGTCAGCGCCTCGGCGATCCCGACACGGTGGCGCGATTCGAGCCGCACCTCAACCGGGGGCGTGAAGTGCCCGGCCGGTTCCACGTACCAGCGCGGGGCAGACACCGCGGTCCGGATGTCCACGCCCCCGTCGACCAGGGCGGACACGAGTTGGGCGTGGATCTGCGGCTGGGCATCGCCGCCCATGGACCCGGCCACCACCCACGGCTCGGGGCGCCCGGGCCGAAAGAGCATCCCCGGCAGCAGGGTGTGTAGCGTCCGTTTGCCGGGCTCCAGGACATTGGGATGCGCGGGGTCCAGGCTGAAGTAGCTGCCCCGGTTCTGGTAGTGGACGCCGGTATCCGGGTCCACGACGCCCGAGCCGAAGCCCATGTAGTTGGATTCGATCAGGCTGACGGCATTGCCCTGCGCATCGGCGGTTGCGAGGTAGATCGTCCCGCCGCCCGGCGGATTCGTCGCCGCGGCGGGCCGCGCAGCCCGATGCGGGTCGATGCGAGCCGCCAGCGACCGGGCGTACGCCGGGTCGGTCAGCCGCTCCACGGGGATGTGCCGCAACGCCGGGTCCGTCAGGTGGGCATCCCGGTCGGCCATGGCGAGTTTCGCCGCTTCGATCCCGAGGTGGATCCAGGCGGGATCGGTCACGCCATCGGGCCCGAAGGACGCTGCCGAGGGTGCCTCGAACTGGGCGAGGATCGTCAGCAGTTCGAGGGCAACCAGGCCAGAGCTATTCGGGGGATGTGTGGTCACGCGGACGCCGCGGTAGTCGATCGAAATGGGCTCGCCCCACGTGGAGGTGTGGGCGGCGAGGTCGGAGGCGAGGATGGGCGACCCGGCCGCCGCGAGCGCGCGGGCCTGGCGCTCCGCGATGTCGCCCTGGTAGAACTCACCGAAGCCATCCCGGGCGAGGGCTTCCAGCGTGGCCGCCAAGGCCGCTAGTCGAACTCGTTCGCCGGGGCGCCAGGGCCGCCCGTGCGGCCGATAGACCCGGAAGAACCCCGCATCCGGGCCGAGCGCCTCGGCCACGAGCGGCGCCGTCCTCTCGACCGCCTCGATGAACCCGTCCCAGGCCGGAAAGCCGTCGCGAGCGAGTTCAATCGCTGGCGCCAGGATCGCATCGCGCGACAGGCGCCCGAACCGCGCGTGGGCGTCGCCCCAGGACCTGACGGCACCGGGGACCGTGATCGCCAGCGGGCCGTGCGACGGGATGGCGGCCAGTCCGGCGGCCCGTAGTGCCGCGGCATCCGCGCTGGCCGGCGCCCGTCCCGAGCCGTTGAGCGCGAACTGGCGTCCGGCGTCCGCGTCCCAGATCAGCCAGAACGCGTCCCCGCCGATCCCGCAACTGCTCGGCTTTACCACCGCGAGGACCGCATTGGTCGCGATGGCGGCATCCACCGCCGATCCCCCGGCGCGGAGGATCGAGGCTCCGGCCGCGCTGGCGAGGTGGTGCGGCGCGACGACCGCACCACGGGCCCCGCGCACGAGGGGAACGGGCACCCACGGGCGGCCCTCGTTCATGATTCCTCGCCGTCCAGCACGGCCGGAGCGGACGGGCCGCCCACGTAGTGCTCATGGCGGCGCAGCTGCGCCAGCGGCAGGAGCGCAACGAGGAGCAAGGCCATCGTGGCCGTCAGCAGGCCGTCAATGCCGCGCAGGTCCGCGGCGATCCCGCCGATCAACGCGCCGCAGATCTGCCCGACCGCCAGGAAGACGCCATACAGGCCCATGATCGCGCCACGATCCGACGGGAAGCGCTCCGAGATATCGGCGAGCAGGCCCAGCGCTGCCGGTGTTGCCCCGGCCATCACAAACAGCCCGAACAGAGCGGCGCCGATTCCCACGACCGGCACGATGGGCGACAAGCCGCCAGCGTGGTTGATGGCCAGCCCGCCCGCGACCAGGACGCCGCCACCCAGGATGCCGTACAGGATGATCGTCGTCCGGCGCAGCTTCGCGAACCGATTGCCCCAGTAGATCAGGCCCACGGCGAACACGATCCCGATCACCAGCGCCGCCAGGGAGATCGCGATTGGGCTGAAGCCCCCGAGCAGGACCTGGTCCGGGAATCGTGGGTCGACCTTCGAAAACTGGAAGATCGACTGGCTGAACCAAAGCCCGATGGACGCGTTGACGGCGATCCAGGTGGGCGCCAGGAGCCAGACGTGCGAGGTCCGCAACAGGGTGGCGTAGCGCCCGAAGTCGATCCGCGGGCCCAATGCCCGCACGGCCGCCCGCCCTTCGGCATCGTGATCCTCGACACCGAAGCGGTAGATCAGGTACGAGACACCGTAGAACCCAGCGTTGACGAAGAACGCCGCCGGCCCGAGGAGCGAAAAGAGCAGCGGCGCGACGGCGAAGGCCGCCCCGATCCCGGCCAGCGTTACGCCCTCGAAGCGGGCCGCCGCCTTGCCCCGGAGCAGCTCGTTGCCGGCGGTGACCGCGGCGATGTAGCCCAGGATGGACGGCACACTGGCCGCCGTGGACGCGCCCTCCAGCAGTCGGGTCCCGCCGAGGAGGGCGAGGTTGGTCGTCAGCCCGGTCAGGACCACGGCCACCGCACCGAACGCCGGGCCGAACAGCATCACCCGGTGATGTCCAAGGCGATCCGAGATCAGCCCGAACAGCGGTGACAGCACCAGCTCCGCGCCGTAAAACGAGGCATGGAGCAACGCCAGCGTGGTCGCGCTGACAGCCACCCCGCCGTGCTCGGGTAGCTTGGCCAGGTAGACGGCGAGCATCGCCCCGGTGAGACCGGTGCTGAAGCGCAGGGTGAAGGTGCCGGCGAGGACGCCAACGAGCGAACGTTCCACCGGGCAAGCCTAGCAGCGGCCCTCGACCCCCGATGCTCGGCTCCCGGCCCCGGCCCGGGACGCACTCCCTCTGCCTATAGGGGATCCGGCCGATGCCCATCTTGACGCGCACCTCCGCCACGATCGCGCGTGGACACCACTGAGTTCTAGCAGACCCGGCGGAAGTCGAACACTACCACGAGGAACCGGATGCGAATGTGCACCTGACGACGACATGGGTCGGCCGCCGCGCGCAGAACAACGGCGCGGGCCGGCCCACGGCCCAGGG
>JANNQZ010000232.1:0-7231 GCA_031401015.1 Chloroflexota bacterium
TACCACTCGTGGTGGTGGCGAATGATCGGCAGCTCCGCGGCGAGTTTCGTGACCTGGGCGATGATCTGGGCACCCAGAACCGGATGCGCGTTCATCATCATCCGTTCCTCTCGGGTCAGCCGCTCCGCCTTTTTCAGGACGTTGTCCGGGACGCCGATCTTGCCCACATCGTGCAGCAGGCCACCCCATTCCAGGGCCTCCAGCTCGCGATCCGACACACGCATGACCCGGCCGATGTCAACCGCGATCTCCTTGACCCGGTGGCTGTGGCGGGCGGTGTACGGGTCGCGCTTGTCGACCGCCTCAGCCAGGGCGCCGATCGTCTGCGTGAACATGTCGCGCATCTCGACGAACCGCTGCGACGCCATCCGGGTCGTATACAGCGGCAATGCAAACAACAGCGTCGCCCACCACTGGATGCTGTACACCAACCCCATGAGCCACCCAAGAGGCGCAAGCCCGAGGCTGTTGGTGGCCGTGTCCCGAGTGTCTCCTGCGATCACGGCGTTCAAGGATTGGCCCGTGCGAAGCGCAACGATCACACCAGCGATCGCGGTGTTCAACACGAAAAACACCAGGGCACCGATCAGTGTCGCGAAGAAGTCAACCGCAGGATTGGCCTCGCCGAACATGGCGGCGGTTGCAACGATCGTCACCTGGACAACCCCGCCTGCAATGATGGGAAGGGCAATTCCCGCATGATTCACAAGCGTTCCGTACCAAGGCACCTGGCCTCTCAACTCCCGCATTTCGGTGGTACCGATGGCGGCGACCCAACCTGCCACAGCTGGACCCCCCAGCGACATCGCCGCAACCAGAGGGGCAAGTGACACTGCTTGGTACGTCCCGCGAGGTAGCTTCACGGGCAACGCTGATGTTGTCAGTGTTAGCAGAGTCCAAAAGCCCACGCCGATCACCATGTCCAAGCGAGACGGGTCGCCCAGAAGCGTGCCCCCGGGATCGGCGAGGTTCAAGGCGATACGGGGATCCGCCGGGAAAATGAATGTCGCGACCACGAGCGCAATTGCGCCGATGGTCACGACAGTAGCGATGTAGACCTTTAGAGCCTTTGACACTGACCCCTCGCACGATGGGCGACTACTCGAACTCTAGCCCGTAGAGCCGGTTCGAGTAGTCGCGTCCAACCTACTAGAAGCCTCGAAGCGAAGCTCCCCCGGCTAGTGCCATCATGCCGACGCTCAAGAGCGCCATCACGAAGCGTCCCACCTTGCTGTTCATCACGGATTCCTAGAAGCCTTTGTTGGCCATTTCAGGACTCACGCTCGTACCTCCTTTTGCGGCCTCCGTGCTCCGAGAAGCACGAAAACCGACCGGACTCATGGTCGGTCGGTTGCACTACTCGCTCTGCCCACACCCCAAGTGCCCATTTCAGGTGGTGGCTTCAGCGCGTCCGAGCGTCTTGACAGTTACTTACTAGTACCCGGGTACTAGTAAGTGGTGGGACCTTAGTAATCCGAGAGCTACACGGTCAATACGTCAGGTTACCTACCGCTACAGCGATTCAAGCGGCGGCGGCTCAATCCCCAGCTGCTCTCTCATGACCGAGGCGTAGTGGCCATATTGCTCGGCGGCCGCGGCATGGGCCCCGCTCGCGCGATACAACTTAAGCAGGAAGACCTCCACGCGATCCAAAGTTGGATCGATGTCGAGGACTCGGCGGGCCAATTTGATCCCGCGATCGAAGTGCCCGGTTTCGATGTCCCTAGTCACCGCGCGCTCGACTACTTCGAGGAATGAGGCGTGCAGCCAATCGCGGAACGGGGCTGCCCACTCTTCATACTCGAAGTCGAGCGCGAAGCGGCCTATATATCGGTCCGCCAGGCCGAGAACCTGATCTGGGGTCGGATTTGGCGGGAGATCCTTTAAGGCGCCGCGGCACTGATTGCTCCGACTGGCGACCAATTCCTTATCTAGCCAGATCATGTCGGCATCATGATTGAGGTATCCGGGCGAAAGATCGTCGACATAGTCCTCTTCGAGGACACGTCGCAAGAAATAGACCGTCTGGTTGAGGGAATTTATGGCGTCAGGGGGATCGAGATCTGGCCACAGCGCTTCGAGCACCTGATCCCGCGTGCTTGCCATGTCCGGCTTGGTTAGAAGGAAGCAAAGTAGAGCCAACACCTTGCGGCGAACGCTTGAGCCGCTCACCAGTC
This sequence comes from Chloroflexota bacterium, assembly GCA_031401015.1. Lineage (GTDB taxonomy): Bacteria > Chloroflexota > Limnocylindria > Limnocylindrales > CSP1-4 > SPCO01. The sequence continues at coordinate 2,178 of JANNQZ010000232.1, forward strand.
GGTCACCGACAAGGATGGCGACGCGATTCTGGTCCTCAATGAATATGGTGTCAGCGAGTCTGCGCGCCAAGCGTCGTCCCAGCTGAGATGCCCCGGATAACCTCCGGTGCCGCCGCGCGTATGATCGAAGTCGTGGGATGTCTGAACGATCGCCGATCGCTTCAAGAATATGAGCCGCGATGAGCCCCTCGCGAACGCCAGCCGCCGCAACTTGCTCGCGCAAGACAAACCGCCAACGACCAGGATGAAGTTCCGCGGCGCGGGCGACCTCCGTAAGCGCCGTCTCGGATAGTTCGTCGAGTCTTCGACCAATCAGATCCGCCACGAATGTCAGATTCCAGAGCCCCTCTTTCCCGACCTTCGTGACCGCGACCGAAAACGCCACACCTGACGCCAAGTAGGCCTTAAGGACCTCCGCCACGCGGCGCCATCTCTGCGCGCCTTGATGTCTTGCCGCCACGAACGCCCGCGATGCCAGTGCCGGTGCGTCCGGGGCGCCTGCCGCCACGGCAACATAGGCTGACGTAATCAGGAGAACAATGGCCTGTCCGGCGAATACACCAACACCATGCTCAAGGACGCCCGCCAATTGTGCCTGAGCGTCCGCTGCCTGGCCGCGGCGAGCGTGGAAGCGCGCCGACTGTAATTGAAGGGCAAGGCGATCGCTAAGACTCTGAGTGGACGTTCCCTCGATGCTCTCTAGGAGCATCCCGGCTATTGGTGGGTCGCTGTAAGAATCGGCCAAGTCCGCGCGCTCGAGAATTGCCTCCACTTGGCCTAGGGCGACCCCCTCGTCAATGGCCTCGGCCGCCTTCTCGTGATGACCGAGCATCATCCATGCGGTTGCTTTTGCCATGAGAGCGGCCGACATCTCGATTCGCGAAGAGGTCCCGCTCAGGGCCTCGATCGCCTGTTCGGCCTGCGCAGCAGCAAGCGCCGGATCGTCCTGAAGTGTCGTAATGATCGCAAGATTGAGCATTGAGACGCCGAAGTAGTGCGGATGTACCCCGTGTTGCTGCGCAGCCATATGCAAAAGATGCCTTGCCGCAGCCTCGACGCTCCCATCGTCGCCCGCAGCCACCATCAGGCGCATTCCGTCGGCGATCAGTTTGAGCTGGTTGTGACTGGTGGTCTCGTTCAGACGCTCTGCCATCACGATCGCCTCTTCGCTCTCGCCTGAGTGCAGGTACATGGTTGCGAGGTTGAGCAGCGCATGGTCGCTTTCGGCGGATCCGGGAACGGCGCCTTCCAGTACGGCGCTCGACAGCTTGATGGCCAACGCGTATTGGCCCTGTTGCATGGCCATCCGTGACTCGATCAGGTGCAAGGCGGACGGTCGTAGGTCCGGTGGGATTTGCACGATGTAGTCAGCGGCGGCCACGTATTGGCCGCTACCCATGATCTCGGGGATCGCTGCAGCGATCACCTCGGCGACACGGTCGATGTCACCTGCCTCGCGGTAGTGGTGAGCGGCAACGCGCCAGTCGAAGGCGGATGCGGCTTCCGCTGCGCGCCGGTGCATCGCGGCAACGGCCGGTCGGCCGGCAGATGACAGCAGCCGCGCTTCCAGGAACTCGCGGACGAGCGGGTGGAAGCGCTGGGGAGTCGTCGAGTTTCGATCTAGTCGGCTGAGCAGGGTCAGTCGTTCTGCGGCTAACGTGAGGCGGGCCGTCTCGGCCGGCTCAACCTCGGCAACGACCGAAGCGAGCCCAGCCGTGACCAGCTGGAGGATCGACGTCCGCATGAGGAACTGCTGGAGGTCATCGGGCAGGTCGCCCACCACCTCCTCCGCGAGGTAGTCGTACAACTCCTGGTCCGCGCCGCTCAGATTTCGCACGAAGCGGCGGATCTCTGACGGCGACCGGTCGCGCAGGGCCGCGTGCACCAGTTGCAGCGACGCCGCCCAACCCTCGGTCCTTGCAGCCACATCCGCCAGTACGTCCGGGTCGAGCGTGCGACCGTAGGTCTCCGAGAACAGGCGACCCGTTTCGGCCGTGTCAAAGCGAAGGTCGTCGGTCCCGAGTTCGGCAACTTCGCCTGCGGCACGCATCCTGGCCAGCGGGATCGTGGGGACTCGTCGACTGGCGAACACGATCGACAGGCGCTCCGGCGCCCCCGCGACAAGCTCACGCATGATCATCTTTACGTCAGCCGAGTCGTCGACCAGGTGGAAGTCGTCGAGAATCAGGATTGCGCCGTAGTCGGCGATCGCTGGCAATTCGCGGAGAAAGACGTCAACCGCGGCGTCGCGCGTGGGGCTGCCGACGGACATGTCACTGAGCATCGACGCGGTCGTCGGGGCGAACGCCGGGTCGTGCTCCCGACCGGCCGCCACGAGGTGATTCAAAAAGGTGATCCAGTCTCGATCGTCGTCCTCGAGGCGATACCACAGCGTCCGCAGCCGCGTCCGCCTTGCAAAGTCGGCGAGGAGGGTGGTCTTGCCGTAGCCAGCGTCGGCGAGAAGCAGGATCACCCGGCTGTGGATCTTGGCGGTCAGCCAGTCCAGCAGGCGATCCCGGGCCAGCGTTTCGTCGCGCAGGGACGGCGGCTGAACCTTCGACAGTTGGATCGGGTAGCGGTTCAAGGCGTCGCCTGTGACTCCGTGCGGCGGGGACCCGAAGGAGGCCGACCGCACCGGATCAGCGGTCATCGGCGCCCACGAATTGGCGATCCCCGTGCGCGGCGCGTGGTGAGGTGGCACGAACGATACGGAGCGTCCGGGCGCGATGTCAACGCTGGCGCGGGAACCTGGCATGCGGGTGATGATGGCGTGCGGCGCTCACCTGCCGATTAGCTGCGACCCAGTGCGCGCTTCACCCTGCTCCCCGCGGGCAGGCTGCCGTGCGTCACGCCTCGTATTCGAACCCGATCTTGACCTCGACGTGGTACTCGACGATCTCCCCGTCACGGACGACAGCTGTGGACTTCACGACTTCCACGGTCACGATGTTGCGGACCGTCTTCGATGCCGTGGCGACCGCCTGGCGCGCCGCGTCGCTCCATGACCGGGGGCTGGTTCCGACCATCTCCCGGATGATGATGACACCCACCCGTTGCGCCTCCTCGTGGCTGCTCAGATCGAGTCGAAGGGATGTGCCCCGGGTTGGGATGGACGCTCGCGGCCGCTAGCTGCTGCACGGATCCCGTACCGGGCACGGACCCCCTGTTTGGCCTAGCCGCCCACCGACGTGCCGGTCAGCGTGCCGGCGCGCACCTTGTCGAAACACGTGCTGCAATACACCGGCCGGTCGTTGCGCGGCGCGAATGGCACCACGGCCTGACCGCCGCACGCGCCGCAGATTGCCGCGTGAAATTCGCGTGGGCCCTCACTCGACCGGGCTCGCTTGGCCACGGCACGACAGGCCGGGCACCGCTGTGGGTCGTTGGTCAACCCCTTGGTGGCGAAGAAGGCCTGCTCGCCGGCCGAGAAGATGAACTCCTCGGAGCAGTCGCGACAGGTCAGACTACGGTCCTGGTACACCCTCTCCAGACCCTCCTCGGCTCGGACGCTCGGACGGACGCCATGTCGATGGAGCCCGGGGTGACCAAATGACGGGTCGGCGACAGCGCACCTGATTGGGCAGGGCACACGCTCGGCCCGGGGCATGACCCGGAACTCGTAGCGAGGAAGATACCCGTGCCGTCAAGCCCCCAACAGCCCCCAACCTCGCGCTCCCCGGAACCGATCCAGACAGCTCGGCGTCGGGCGGCCATGTCTACCACCCCTCCATCCCTGTCTATGGCCGTCCTGATCATCGCCCTCGCCGCCTGCTCCGCCGGCACCGCAGGGGCCCCGACATCGAATCCTTCACCCACTCCCACCTCCGGATCCGGGGCGTCTGGGGCGCCCAGTGCAACGCCCGACTTCGGCGCCATTGACCATCCGACCGGTCCCACGGACATCGTTCTCCAGATGGAGGACGGCGGCGGCTTCGTGATGGCGGGCTTCCGCGCCGCCGAGGCGCCGATCTTCACGCTCTATGGCGACGGAACGATCATCTTCCGCAACCCGATGATCGATCCGCTGCCGTCCATGGGCGCGGTCATGCCGCTCCACCCCTTCCGGACGGCGAAGCTGACCGAGGTTCAGAGCCAGGATCTCCTGGCCTACGCGCTTGGCGAGGGTGGCCTCGGAATCGCCCGGCCGGACTACCCCAATAACCAAATCTCGGATGCTTCGACGACCGTCTTCACGCTCAACGCAGGCGGCCTTACGAAGACCGTCTCGGTCTACGCGCTCGGCCTGGAACTCGACGACATGGCGGATGGGCCGGCACGCGGGGCCTTTGCCAGGCTGTCGGAACGCTTGCGGACGATCGATGCCAATAGCGCGATTGTGACGACCGAATTCGTGCCCGAGCGCTACCGGGGCGCGCTGTTCGAGGGCCAACTCGGTGCGCCCGACGCCCGGCCATGGCCGTGGACGGAGATCGCGCCGAACGACTTCATCGTTGACGGCGACCCCAATGGGCTCCAGATGCCGGTCCGGATACTCACAGCCGCGGATGTCGAGGCCCTTGGGATCGACCCATTCGAAGGCGGCTTCCTTGGCGTCACGCTGATCGGGCCAGATGACGGCAGGGTCTACTCGTTCTCGCTGCGGCCGCTGCTGCCCGGCGAGTAGGCGCCCCTGATCGGCCGGCGATCCCCGCGCGGTCGTCGCATTCGGCGGCGGTGGCAACTCCAGCCTGATTGGCGTACCCGACCGATTGCCGGCCGGCCCGTCTGATGGCTCCAACGCCATTGGCGGTTGCGACTATTCCGAGCCAAATTCGGTCGAACGTTCCAGCGTCACGAGCGAGATCGACCAACCCGTGTCCCGTTGACCAGTCACGCTGGAATCGGTCCCCGCAATTGCCCGGCGAGCAGTCGAGCAGTCAACCCCGTACGCCGCGTTCTACGCTTCGGCGTAGCGCTCCGAGGCGTAGGACACAAACCGGGTCTGCTTCTTCTTGAACCAGAGGTCGATCTCACCGGTTGGTCCGTTGCGATGCTTGGCAAGCCGCTACTCCTTCGCGACGCGGTGGGTGTTGGCGCGCGGGCGCGCGGGCGTG